>JAUWPE010000019.1 GCA_030611765.1 Candidatus Cloacimonadota bacterium
TGCGAATTACTTGTCACAAGCTCTTCTCCCAGTTTTCTCCAGATAAATAATGATACACCAAAGCAGACTTATGACAAGATAATTCGTGTTTCCATACCGACAGGATAAACCTGTTGCTACCCCTACCTCTAGCTACTAAGCCCCAGTTTACCAAGGCGTAATGCAATGAAGACTGGCTTGGTAGCCCCCACTGTATTTGTGCGTAACCAAGCGGGGGTTTGGTTATGATAAGAAGAAGGGACGAGCAAACTTCTTGACAGGAAATATAGACAGATGGGTTATGTTTATAATATGAATAATATCATAATTAGGAAAAAGTTCGTATACATTCTCGAACCGAGAGCACTTGTCCGACAATCTGGCGGATCCGCGAGCTTGTTCGTGGATACATACATTAGGGGCAATAAAACAATAATTGTAAAAAGGTTTATAAAATTATGAGACAATTCTGTAAGTTGTGTGGTAAAAAAGCTGAAATAAGAAACTCTCATATTATCCCTGAATTTTATTATAAACCACTTTACGATGATCCTCATAGATTTTTTGAATTATCCACCAATGAATTAATAAAGACAAAATATCTCCAGAAAGGTTTAAGTGAAAGACTTTTATGCGATGACTGTGAACAAAAATTCAGTAAGTATGAACACTATGTGAGTAATATTTTTAAGTCCCCAAATTTAAAGAATCTAACGAATGATATTTTCGAATTTGATAATATAAGTTACAAAAAACTGAGATTGTTTCAGTTATCGATCCTTTGGAGAATTGGCGTTTCCCAGCATAAGACATTTTGTAATCTATCCTTAGGTGAGCACGAAAAAATTATTAGAGAAATGCTCATTAAGGAAAATCCTGGTGATTATTTCGAATATGGCTGTTTTATGGTATTACTCCTAATTAATAATAGGCCTTTTTCAGAAATAATAATTCAACCAGAACTTATTAATTTGAATGAAAAGAAATTTATTCGAATTATTTTTGGAGGGTTCATTTGGATGTTCTCTTTAAATAGAATAAAAGGTAATATTGGGGAAGATTTCTTAATTAATAAATCTGGTAAACTTAGAATTAAAAAGCGGAATGCTGAAACATTGAAGATCCTTAAAAAATATGCAGATGAGTTATCTATTGCTGGAAAACTTAATGATTAATAAATATCTAACAGCTCATAACATTGCATCTGAGGTTGGGTTTTGTAGTTCGTTCTGGCTTGAATCTTACGATTCAAACCTTAGTTTGTTCGAATTTAAGCGGATTCTTCCGATATCGCATCACGCAGGATAATTATAGGCAATAAAGAATAAAATAGGAGTAAAAATGAAAAAATTTATGTTTGTCTTATTAATAACATTTATATCTGTAATTTTATATGCAACAGAGAATATTTATGTTAATAGTGAGACATTGAATGTTAGAGAAGCACCTGATGGTAAGAAAATAGGAGTTGTTAATTTTGGGACAAAAATGGAAATAGTTGAACAAGAAGGAGAATGGGCAAGAGTAATAATTGAAGGTTGGGTTTGGAAACCGTTAACACTTTCAGAAAACCCGAATAAAGAAAATCTCAACAAAAATGTAGTTAAACCTAAAATCTTCAGAATTGTTATGTGGTATTCATCTTTATATTCGGGTGCAGGTTCGAATAACAGTAAAATAGGTTCAATACAAAAAGGTGAGAAATTGGAAATTCTAAAAGAAAAAAAACTTACTTTTAATGGGATAACAGTTCCATGGTTCTATGTGAAAAAAAGTAATGGGGAAAAGGGTTGGGTTTCAGATGCTGATTTAGAACTACAATAATTTTTGTTATTAATGTTTAAAAATTGGAGAAAAAATAAAAAATTTGGAATAGTGAATCTATTATCTCCCCGATTTTTTGCTCTTTTTGCTTCGTCATAATAAATATTAATTTAGGTGTCTTAATGCAACAAAATGAGAATAAACAAAATAAATGGTCAAGGGGAGAGAAAATAGCATTACTATCGATAATAATAACGATTTTACTCTCTTTATTACAATATCTTCCTTACTTGAATTCAAAAATAATGTTATTAGCCTTTAAACATGCAATACCGTTACATATTCTAAATCTATTAATTACATTAACTCTATTTGTAATCTTGTCACTAATATTGTCTCTCCTTTGCATTTTTAAAAAAAATAAGTTATTAAAACCACTTGGAATTTATAAAACTCCACTGATTAATGAAACAACACTTCCGCCTAAAAAAGATATGGGTAAAATATTACTCGCAATGTGCCAATCGGATAATTTCACTCCAAATGATATGGAAAATGAATCAAATCTTAGTACTGCAAAAATCAAATCATATTTATCGATTTTAGTCGGTAATGGTTATGCAGAATATACCGGCTATTACCCAACCGCAATGGGCGGAATTAGTTATAAAACTTACACCATAACTCTAAAAGGTTCTGAATTTTTAAATAAGCATAAATTTCTATAATAACACTAATTAATTATAAAAATCAAAAAATTTTTTCCCTCGTTCCAAAATTAAACTTGGGAACGTCACTTGGTATTATAGGGTTACCAAGTCCAACTTGGTAACCAGTAAAAATAAATGTCGAGAACACGACTCAGCTTGCATAGATGAGCAATCCCGAATCGTTCTTTTCATGACCAACTCGTGCTTTTGGAAGGATTTCATCCTTTCCGCTATATAAGATATGAGGGATAAATATTTGTTATAGTTTTCTCTCTCTGTGCTCTCTGCTTGGCAGGGCGTAGTGAAACGAAGACTGGAGGTGAACTAAGTCTGTTTTGGTTTATTCGGGTTCCGGCGTTATAAGCTGTATCCTATGAGGTAAAATTTTTACGTGAATGTGTTTTCTATCTTTTATAAATGGTATCTCCCCATCAAGATAAAGCGGCAGGTCTCGCTGAGCTTCAATGAGAATTTCTTTGCCTTTGTACATGTGCGCAGCAGCCAGTTCCGTATGCGTACCCTTCACTGCTTTTGGAATGAATTTTACGATCTTTCTTCGTGAAAGTTTATCAAAGATACAAAAATCAAATAGTTCATCATCTATCTTTGCATCCGGAGTAAGATGAAATCTGCCACCGCAGCAGATGCCGTTTCCCACTGTGACAAAGAGCGCATCCTGCGTAAAGGTCTCTCCATTTATCGTTACTGTAACATAATAGCTGTCCTTACGGATGAGAGCTTTCATTACTGCATATATATATCCGTGGAATCCGTTCAGCCATTTATTTTTTGTGTAGGAAATTGCAACCTGTGCATCAAAGCCGACGCCGAGTGTATTTATAAAATAATAATCCTCGATCTGCCCGATATCCACAAGTTGAACGTGATTATCTTTTATAATTTGAACTATATCGCGCAATTTATAAGGCAGGTCAAGATTCTTTGCAAAATCATTACCGCCTCCGATAGGAATTACGCCGAGATTGACATTCTCTGGATATCCGGACTTCATGATGCCGTTGATCACCTCGTTGATCGTGCCATCACCTCCGGCTGCAATAATGTTTTCCACACCTTGAATAACAGCTTCGTGAGCAAAATCGATTGCCTGGCGCGAGCAGTTTGTCAGCACCATTTCGTATGGCATGTTGAATTTCGTGAAATATTTCTCAATAGTGCGTACACACTTAAAAGCTTTCCCTTTTCCTGCAAAAGGGTTAAGAATTATTTTATACATTATTCTCCATAAAATGCAACGTTTCTGAATTTGTCATATCGCTGCTGAAGAAGTTCATTGGCATTCATTGTAAGCAGTTGATAAAGGTGAGTATGAATGGATTCCGAAATATTTCTCGCAGTGAGTTTGAGATTAACATGTGCACCTTCTTCTGGTTCGGGAATTATTTCATCTATGAGTCCTAATTTAAGAAGGTTAAAGGCGGAAATTTTGAGCGCTTTTGCAGCAGTTGGTGATTGTTTGGCATCTTTCCATAGGATCGAGGCGCAACCCTCAGGTGAGATAACAGAATAGGTAGAATTTTCGAGCATCAAAACTTTGTTTGCAACACTTAGACCAAGCGCACCGCCGGAACCACCTTCGCCGGTAATTATACTAATGATCGGCACTTTCAGGTCGGACATTTCCCGAAGATTTACTGCTATCGCTTCCGCCTGTCCGCGTTCTTCAGCTCCCACGCCGGGATAGGCGCCTGGAGTATCAATAAGATTAATAATGGGGCGGTTGAATTTTTCTGCCTGACGCATCAGACGCAGGGCTTTTCTATATCCTTCCGGATGAGCCATGCCAAAATGTCGGTAGATATTTTCTTTGGTATTCTTACCTTTTTGCAGCCCGATAACTGTGACAGGCATACCTTTGAAAAGTGCTATACCTCCAACCATTGCTTTGTCATCTGCATACGCTCTATCGCCATGAAGTTCAATAAAATCATTAAAAATTGATTGAATAAGCTCCAGCGAAGTTGGGCGATTTTTATGCCGTGCGAGCGCAAGAATTTCCATGATGTCTTGACGAGTTGTTGAAGGTTTTCTGAGCCGTTTTGTTTTTGGCTTGAGTTGCACAGAAATATTGTGAATTTTCAGAATGTTTTCGATAATAGAATTTCTCTTTGCACGGTTTATTATAAGGTCAAGCATGCCGTGTTCGAGAAGAAATTCAGAACGTTGAAAACCTTCGGGCAGTTTTTCGCCGATGGTTTGCTGTATAACACGCGGACCCGCAAATCCTATCAGTGCATTCGGTTCTGCCACGATGATGTCTCCAAGAAATGCAAAGGAGGCGCTAACTCCGCCGGTAGTCGGATGGGTGAGTATGGAAATATACAAAAGACCCTTATTAGAATGACGCTTTAGAGCAGCGCTTGTTTTTGCCATCTGGAACAGAGATATGACCCCTTCCTGCATACGAGCTCCGCCTGAAGCAGTAACAATGATCAACGGTAGTTCGTGCTCGGTGGCATATTCTATAGCTCGGGTGAGCTTCTCTCCCACAACTGCTCCCATGCTTCCCATCATGAAATCAGCATCGAGGACTGAAATAACAACATTATATTTTCCGATCTTAGCTGTGCCGGTTTTCACGGCAGATCTGTTGTGAGTTTTTTTGTGAGCAACTTTTAATTTGTTGTCATAATTAGGGAAAACAAGAGGATCAATGGTATGAATATCCTTATTGAATTCTTTAAAGCTTCCCGGTTTTGTGAGAAGTCTGATCCTTTCAATGGGCGATAGAGTAAGATGGTAATTGCAGTCTGGGCAGACATAATGCTTTCGCGCATAGAAATTTATGAAATGGGTTGTACCGCAACCCGGACATTTCATGAATAATTTTCTCATCGTATTCCTTGCTTATATAGTAAGGTTATCAATAAAATTCGTAGTGATATCGGACGAAATGAAATTCTTATGTGTGAGTATTTTTTTATGGAATCCGATAGTCGTGTGGATTCCGGAAATGATGAATTCATCCAGAGCCCGACGCATACGCAGTATCGCTTCATCACGATCATTTCCCCACGAGATTAGCTTGGCTATCAAAGAGTCATAATAAGGGAAAATATATGATCCGCTGCAGCATGCTGAATCCACTCTGATACCCAATCCGCCCGGAGGAATGTACTCGGTAATTTGACCAGGGCTTGCTCTGAAATTATGCTCCCAATCTTCCGCATTGATGCGGCACTCGATTGCATGCCCTGTATGTACAATATCCTTTTGAGAGAGACCCAGTTTTTCGCCAGCTGCAACCTCGATCTGTTTTTTTACAAGATCGATCGAAGAGATCATTTCTGTGACAGGATGCTCAACCTGGATTCTGGTATTCATCTCCATAAAATAAAACTGCTTTGAATCAATATCATAAAGGAATTCAACAGTTCCGGCTGAGTAATATCCCACTTTTTTTGCGGCTTTCACAGCAGTCTTACAAATATAGCTCCGTTGCTCTTCTGTGAGGATCGGGCAGGGGGATTCTTCGATCAATTTTTGATGTTGACGCTGAAGTGTGCATTCCCGTTCAAATAGATGAACTATATTTCCATGTGTATCACCGATAATCTGTACTTCAATATGCCTTGAATTGGGAAGGTATTTTTCAAAATAAAGTTCGTCTGAGCCAAATGCTTTTTCTGATTCATTCTGGGCTTGTATAAATTTGCTATCAAGTTCCTTTTGGGAATTGACAATGCGCATTCCTTTTCCACCACCGCCGGCAGAAGCTTTTATCATAAGCGGATAGCCGATCTCTGAGGCAGAGGTCAGGGTTTCTTCAAGGTTTGTTATTGAATTTTTTGTGCCGGGAACAACAGGCACACCTGCTTTTATCATCAGCTTTCGAGCGAGCGATTTATCCCCCATTTTTCGTATTGCATCATCTGAGGGACCAATAAAGGTAATACCGAGAGCTTTACACGCAGCTGCAAAATCTGCATTTTCAGATAGAAAACCATAGCCGGGGTGTATAGCATCAGCGTTGCAAGCACCCGCAGCGCCAAGAATATTTTGATAGAAAAGATAACTTTTTCGAGAAGGTGCTTCGCCAATACATACGCTTTCATCAGCAAACCGAACATGCAGACTCTCTTTATCGACTTTCGAATATACTGCAAGCGTTTGTATTCCGAGTTCTTTGGCAGCTCTGATTATTCGAAGAGCGATTTCACCGCGGTTAGCAACGAGAATTTTCTTTAGCATAGATTAGTTAATTGGTGAATTTGTAAATTTGGAATTAGTCATTTTCGTTTTAAGTTATTAGATATTTCTGAAAATTTACTGCATATTTTCCAGATCAAATTTGAGAAATCTAACACCATATTATACAAATCCAACTCATTAATATCATACATACCGATTCACCAATTCACCATTTTATGATTCGACTTTTATCTTAAAAAGTGCCTGATCATATTCGACCATTTGCATATTTTCCACTAATATTTCGGTGATCGTGCCATCAACTTCGGACTCTATCTCATTCATTGATTTCATCGCTTCAACTATGCAGAGCGTATCACCTTTTCGAATACTTTTCCCGATATGAACAAAGGGTTCACTATCCGGAGTAGGGCAGGAGTAATATGTGCCGACTGTTGGGGTTTTAATTTCGACAATATTTTTATCATCCTGCGTATTCTCGACATGTTCGCCTTTTGTATGGGGTTTGGGAGGTACCTCATCAACTTTGGATTTTTCTGAGGTAGTCATCTCAAAATCTTCTGCTCTATCCACGTGAAGTTTCGAATTGATAACAGGTTCATCACTATTTTTTCCACGCTGGATTTCGTAGCTTTCACCGTTTCTGTTTATCACAAGATGAGTGATATCAAATTTTTCCATCTCTTCAAAAATAGCTCGAAGATGAGCGATAGAGGTAATACTTTTATCTTTCTTACTTATCATTGCACCCCCTGTAAGTGCTTTGTGTTATGAGGAGGGAATACGATTTTGATTTTTTTTCTTAACATCTAAAAAGTTCTATATATCAAAATGACACCAAAATATTTAGGAGTTTTCAGAAATTGATTTATGATTCCAATGTCAATTTTTTTGAAAATCTCTTATTAATTCAGGAATTTTCGTGAAAAGTTCTTGTGCACCTTCGATGTCTTTTCCGCCAGCCATTGCCATATCGGGCTTTCCGCCGCCTTTTCCGCCGATGAATGCCGCAGCTCGGTTCACGATCTTGCCGGCATGAAAGCGTTGTATAAGGTCAGGTGTTACGATACAAATGAGCGATATCTTGTCATCAAATTTAGATCCGAGAATGCCTATGCCCGAGCCGATCTTCTGTCGGAGCGTAACTGCGGCTTCTTTAAGCTGCTGTATGTCTTTCATGGCAAGCATGCCGGATACGACAACGACACCATTAATTGACTGTTTATTTATAATGAAATCATCAACAATGTCTTTCAAGGAGGACCTTTCAAGCTCTTCAAGTTGTTTTCGTAATTCTTTATTCTCAGCGTGTAATTTCTCGATCTTTTCGGGAATTTCTATAATTTTAGTATTTAACTGATGTTGTAGGTCGTGAAGAATATTTTCATGCTGTTTTATAAACTGTGATGCATATAATCCAGTCACAGCTTCGATCCTGCGAACTCCTGCTGCGATAGAACTTTCTGAGATTATTTTAAAAAAGCCAATATCTCCAGTACGCTGGCAATGAAGTCCACCGCAGAGTTCGATCGAGTAATCTCCGATTTCGATCACCCTGACTTTTTTCTCGTATTTTTCACCAAATAGAGCCATTGCGCCTTTTTTTCTGGCGTCATCAAGATTTTCGATGAGTGAATTAACCGGAATATTCATTATGATCTTTTCATTTACAAGCAGTTCCACTTTATTTAGTTCCTCCCGGGAAACTTGCTGGAAATGGGTGAAATCAAATCGGAGTCTGCCCGGCGTAACATGAGAACCTTTCTGATGGAGATGAGTTCCCAGCACCTGCCGCAGTGCAGCATGAAGAAGGTGAGTGGCAGTGTGATTTCGTGCGATATTATTTCTTCTTTCAAGATCGACTATAGCTTTTACGTTTTTATCATTGATGGCTCCTTTGACCACTTTGCCGAAGTGAAAGATCACGTCATTCTGCTTCTGAACATCCTCAACTTCGAGCTCAAATTCATTATTGAAAATTTTTCCCGTATCAGCGATCTCGCCGCCTGATTCCGCATAGAAAGGCGTCTTGTTCAAAACAACAACAGCATTGTTGTCATCATCGATGTAATGATGTTCTATTACACAATTAGCTGTATCATTCTCATAGCCGATGAATTCGCTTTTATGTTCTGCTGGGATTTCAAGTTTTGAGAAGGAATCGCTTTGCCTGTCGAATTTAGTATCTTCACGAGCCCGTGTTTTTTGTGTTTCCATCTCCTTTTCAAATTCCTTTTTATCGACTTCAAGCCCTTTTTCTTCTGACATAAGTTCAGTGAGATCAAGAGGGAAACCATAAGTATCATAGAGCATGAAAGCATTTTTCCCGGAAATTACCGTACTTGTTCCCATGTTCTCAATAATTTCATTGAATTTGCTTATACCAACATCGAGTGTTTGATTAAAACGTTCCTCTTCTGCGTTGACCGCCATTTTAATGTGCATTTTCTTTTCAACAATTTCAGGATACTGTTCACCTAAAATGTCGCAGACAGTATCTGCAAGTTCGGCAAGGAAGGGTTTATGTATGTGTATAATTCGTCCGAAGCGTGTTGCCCGGCGCAGTATTCTTCTGATGACATAACCTTTTCCTATATTGGATGGAAGTACGCCGTCAGCTATGGCAAAGGTCAATGCACGAATATGGTCGGAGATGACGCGGAATGCATGCTTTTCATCTTCAAATTTTACCTGAGCAATTTTCTCAATATGATGTATTATCGGCATAAAAAGGTCGGTTTCATAATTGGAAGTTTTGCCCTGCAGAATTGCAACCAGGCGCTCAAAACCAGCTCCTGTATCAACATGCTTTTTAGGAAGATCGACAAGTTCGCCATTGTCAAGTCGGTTGAATTGGATAAAAACCAGATTCCATATCTCGACAAACCGACCACACGAGCCGTTTAATTCGCAATGATGTTTTGGATCATCTTTTTGTGAACAGTGCTCGATTCCTCTGTCGTAATGAATTTCAGAGCATGGTCCGCAGGGACCGGTGTCCGCCATTTCCCAGAAATTGTCTTTATCTCCGAATTTGAAAATATGAGCTTTATCAATGTCGGTTACTTTTTTCCACAATTCAAAGGATTCTTCATCTTCATAATGTACAGTTGCAAAGAGTTTTTCTTTGGGAATTTTCCAGATGGAATTTATGAGTTCCCACGCCCACTGGATAGCTTCTTTCTTATAGTAATCACCAAAAGACCAATTGCCGAGCATCTCAAAAAAGGTGTGATGATAATCGTCTTTTCCCACTTCTTCGAGATCGTTATGTTTTCCACCTGCTCGCAGGCATTTTTGGCTATTAACTGCGCGTGTATAATCCCGTGAACCAGTCCCAAGAAAGATATCTTTGAATTGGTTCATTCCGGCATTGGTAAAAAGCAGGGAAGGGTCATTGATCGGCACAAGCGGTGCGGACGGAATGATCTCGTGTTCTTTTGCTGCAAAGAAGTCAATAAAACTTTTTCTAATTTCTGAACTCGATAGCATAGAGAGACGATTTCCTTTTTTGTGGTTATAGAAAATGGGGGTTGCGAGCTGTCAAGAAAAACGAAGGCATGACGTATTGCCCAAAAAATTTGACAAACATATAGGCACTAAAAAATGTATCGAACTCATGGGCCAGTAACTCAGTGGTAGAGTATCGCCCTTTTAAGGCGAGAGTCGAAGGTTCGAATCCTTCCTGGCTCACCATTTTGAAATTTCTTTTTGAGGCCCCATCGTCTAACGGCTAGGACTCAGGATTTTCATTCCTGCAATAGGGGTTCGATTCCCCTTGGGGTCACCATTTTCAATGCCGTCATTCATGTGGCGATTTTTTTTAATCAAACAAAATATCAATAAAATTAAGGTTATTACTTATATTCAAGTAACATTAATTTTTCATTACACACTCAAAAGTAAAAAAATTACAAAAACTTGACAATCAAAGTTGTGTCTTTATTTATGTCATATCCAAAGATGATAGGATGATAAGATGAAAGAAGAAACTGATGATTTTGTAATACGAAAACTTTCAAAATTATTCAACGTCCTTTCCAACGAAAGCAGGATAAAAATAATATATACCCTCATGGAAAGCGGACCCCTCTCCGTCACCGAGCTTGCCGATAAAGTCGGCATCCCACAAAATACACTCTCTGCTCAATTAAAAATCCTCTACGAGGGCTCATATGTCGATAAAAACCAAAAATGGCGAAATGTCCATTACTACATTTGTGAACCAAAACTAAAAGAAATTCTGGAAATCGGCTCAAAAATCCTTCATGATAAATGGTCCTCGAACTTTGAAAAAATAGACCATGCACAAAAAATTATTGAAAAAATAAATGGAACGAAAGGAACGGATGATGGAAAAGATAATTCCTAGGTGGGAATTCAGTTGTTCAGCCCACTGTTATGAAAGATGTTCCCAAAACCTGCCGTCTTGGACATGAAGAAGTCTTTGGGCCTGTTGTTATCCTTTACAAAATCGACAATCTTGATGAAGCGATCAAGGAAGCAAATGATGTTGTTTATGGATTACATGCAGGTATATTTACGAGCAATCTAAATACTGCATTTAAGGCGATCAAAGAAATCGATGTTGGTGGTATCATGATCAACGATTCTTCGGACTATCGTATAGACGGTATGCCTTTCGGTGGTGTGAAAAACTCCGGACTTGGCCGAGAAGGCATCAAATTCTCTCTTCAGGAAATGACCGAGCCAAAAGTGGTGTGTTTTAATCTATAAAAACTAAATACTTATTTCTGGATTATATTCATAAAATATGAAAAAAAAGACATATACGGTTAGAGATTTACCAATTGAAGACCGACCAAGAGAGCGTTTGCAAAAAGTTGGTGTTGATAATCTTTCTACCCAAGAATTACTTGCATTAATAATTGAAAAAGGTGGTAGGGGACAGACTGTATTAACACTTGCTCAAAATCTGCTAGCTCATTTTGGCAATCTTCAAAATATAAAAAACGCCAGCATCGAAGAATTAAAAAAAGTTAAAGGTATCGGTTTTGCAACTGCCTGCAAGATTCAAGCTGCCTTCAAATTGGGAGAAAAGGCAGAATTGCATATCCCAAAATTCGGAGAAAAAATAAAAAAACCAGAAACTGTTTTCAATCTCTTGAAAAATGAAATCGGAAATAAAATGAAAGAGAACTTTTATATCCTTTCATTAACTACTCGAAATAATCTGATAGGTGTGGATAAAGTATCAACTGGAACATTAAGTGCAAGTTTAGCACATCCGAGAGAAGTATTTCTGCCGGCAATTAAAAATTCGGCATCAACCGTGATCATTGTTCATAATCATCCTTCAGGAGATACTCAACCTTCCGAAGATGATCTGGAAATTACTAAAAGATTGGTTGAAGCCGGTAAGATTCTGGGAATCGATGTGGTTGATCATGTTATAATAGCAAAAGATAACTATTTTAGTTTTAAGGATAAAGGGTTGTTATAAAGATGAAAGAATTATTATCAAAGCGGGAAAGTAAAACATTAGAATTCAAAAGAGAATTTAATAATTCCAATAAAGAAAAAATTCTACAGACTATTATTGCTTTTGCTAATGGAAGTGGGGGAAATTTGATCTTTGGTATAGATGATGACAGAAAGATCATTGGAGTAGCAAATCCTTTTGAATTGGAAGAAAAACTCTCGAATATCACTTTTGACAGCATTAAACCGACAATCCGCATCGATCCTGTTTTCACCACAGAACAGGATAAAACATTGGTAATAATAAAAGTTCCATTAGGTATTGAAACTCCATATTATCAAAAGAATAAGGGTTTGGAAAAAGGAACTTATATTCGAGTTGGTTCTACTACGAGACTCGCCTGCAAAGAGATAATAAAATCCTTACAATTTAGAGGTGAAAATATTAGTTATGATTCTCAAACCGATTACAGATTTTCAAAAGATGATATCGATTTTCCAAAGATAAAAAAGATTTTTAAAGAGAAAAAGGATATTCAGATAAAAGAAGACCATCTTTTTATGTTTAATCTTTTAGCAAAGAGAGATGAAAAAATTTATCCAACTGTAGCAGGAATGTTACTGTTCCCAAAGAAAGAATATATTGAATATGATTTTGCCCAAATAAAATGTGCTCATTTCAAAGGAAATACTAAAGAAATATTTATTGATAAAGCCGAATTCAGAGGAAGTATCATCAACCAGATTGAATCAGCATTAAAATTCCTGAAATCGAATATAAAACTCTCTGCTGTAATTGGTGATGTATATAGAGAAGAAAAATACGAATATCCGATTCCGGCTTTGCGAGAAGCGATCGTCAATGCAGTAACCCATAGAAATTATCTTTTGAAAGGTCAGGACATAAAAGTTGCTGTTTATGATAATAGGATCGAGATAAGCAGTCCCGGTGATTTGCCAGCCGGTTATTCCGTAGATGACATTGGAAAAATGGATTTCTCCAAATTGCGTAATATTACGATCGGCAGAATTTTTTCCGAATTAAAGATTATCGAGCAGTGGGGACGGGGATTTTCTAATATTATTAAATTATGTAAACAGTATGAAAATATCATTCCGGAATTTAAAGAAGAGTTGATGCATTTTAAGATTATTTTTTGGAATAAGAAAATTTATAAAAAAGTCGGTGATAAAGTCGGTGATAAGGTCAGTGAAAAGGTGGTCAGAAAAGGTGGTCAGAATTATCTCAACGACAAGTGCAAATATTGCAAATAATTGGGAAAAATCCTAAAATAACAAGAAAAATGTTATCAGAAGAGCTTGGGATAAATCCTTCTGTTATCCAAAAACATATAAATAAACTAAAACAAAAAGGTCTTCTTAAAAGAATCGGTCCAGCAAAAGGTGGATATTGGGAGATTATTTCTAATGCCCAGTAAATACACGGAAACTACCCAGGAAAATTGCAACTAATGGTTTTAGTTCGCAGAATAATTCTGATGACGGTACGGAGATGGTTCGGAGAAAAAGTCGGAGAAAAGGTGGGTAGAAAGGTCGGTAGAAAGGTCGGTGAAAAGGTCGGTGAAAAGGTCGGAGGAAAATTAACCGAGAATCAGCAAAAAATCATAAAATTGATATCTAAAAAACCATACATTTCTGCACGGGAAATTTCAGAAATAATTAAAATTTCATTAAGAAAAACAGAAGAGAATATTGCAAAACTAAAACAGAAAGGTCTTCTTAAAAGAATCGGTCCAGCAAAAGGCGGCTATTGGGAGATTATTTCTAATGCCCAGTAAATACCCGGAAACTACCCAGAAAATATTTACAACGAATGGTTTTAGTTCGCAGAAAAATTCTGATGACGGTACGGAGATGGTTAGAAGAAAAAGTCGGTGAAAAGGTCGGAGAAAAGGTGAGTAGAAAGGGTGGGCAGAAAAGGTGGGTAGAAAAGTTGGCTGAAAGTCAAAAGAAAATATTGGAGTTGATTAAAATAAATCCTAAAATCTCAAAAAAAGAAATGTTAAATAGGATTGGTATCAATACGACAGCAATTGATAAAAACATTGAAAAACTAAAACAAAAAGGTCTCCTAAAAAGAATTGGTCCTGCAAAAGGCGGATATTGGGAGATTATTTCTAATGCCCAGTAAATACCCAGAAACTACCCAGGAAAATTACAACTAATGGTTTTAGTTCGCAGAAAAATTCTAATGATAGTTCGGAGATTGTTCGGAGAAAAGGTCGGAGAAAAGATATTAGAAAGGTCGAGAAAAGTTCAGAGAAAAAATTAT
Source organism: Candidatus Cloacimonadota bacterium (assembly GCA_030611765.1). Taxonomy (GTDB): domain Bacteria; phylum Cloacimonadota; class Cloacimonadia; order JGIOTU-2; family JGIOTU-2; genus Celaenobacter. The sequence continues at coordinate 14,362 of JAUWPE010000019.1, forward strand.
TGAAAAGGATCTATTGAAAGAAATTTATGGTATATGAGAAATTTTTATTCAATCTTTCCAAAATGTGACGCACTACGTCACGAATTGAGTTGGACCCATTACCGCTTACTTCTCCGAGTTGAAAAAGAAAAAATGGGATAATTTATGATTAAAAAGTGGAATATTTGGGATATTTTATGATTGACAATGTGATATTTTGGGATAATATATAAATATGAAATATAGAACATTGTTCAAAACATTATGGGATCACCTTTCTAAAAAGCAGATAACTCTACTTGTAGGTGCTCGCCAAACGGGTAAGACAACCTTGATGCAACAGATGCAATCCAAATTGGAAAAGGAAGAAAAACGTACATTTTTTATTTCACTTGAAGATCCAGAAATATTAAAATTATTAGATGATCATCCACGAAATTTATTTCAAGTAATCCCACCATTTAATAATAATAAAAAAGTTATTCTATTTTTGGATGAAATACAATATTTGAGCAATCCAACTAATTTTCTCAAATACCATTATGATTTAAATCAAGATTCAATAAAATTTGTTGTAAGCGGTTCATCTGCTTTTTATATTGATGAAAAGTTTAAGGACAGTTTAGCCGGACGAAAGCGTATTTTTATATTACCAACTTTAACTTTTGAAGAATTTTTAATATTTAAGAATAGAGGTGAAATTTCTTCCTTTATTAATTCTGGTTCAATACCGGAAATTTATAAATTAGAATTACAGAAATGGCTTAATGAATATTTATTATTTGGTGGTTATCCGGAGGTTGTTGTGGAAGAAGAACTGTCAGAAAAAAAATTAATTTTAAAGGAAATTGCCGATTCATATATCAAAAAAGATGCTTTAGAAGCCAACCTTAGATATCCTGATATGTATTGCAAGATTTTGAAAATTCTATCTTCTAGAAAAGGACTATTTAATTCAAATAACATTGCTACACATCTTAAAATAAAATATCAAACTATTAATACTTATGTAAAACTTATGGAAAAATCGTTTCATATAACAAGAATTTTACCCTTTTATAGAAATGTAGAAAAAGAACTAAGAAAAATGCCCAAGATATATCTAAACGATTTAGGTCTTAGAAATTATTTTCTCGGAAATTTTAAGCCGATTTCATTGAGAAATGATAGAGGTGAACTTTTGGAAAATTTTGTATTCAGGCGATTTTATGACTTTTATTCCATTGATGATATACGTTTTTGGAGAACTCAAAAAAAACAAGAAGTTGATTTTATAATTCAGGAATCAAAAGCTTATGAAGTTAAATTCTCAAAAAAAACATTCAATCCCCAAAAGTATAGTTATTTTAAGAAAAAATATACGGATTTGTCATTTAATTTGATTCATTTTGATAATGTGTTAGAGATTGATCTCAAACCAAAACAATAATTTATTGAAATTTGTATGACCAAAAAATACTTAGTACAAGATTTTGAAAAGCATATCGAGATTAATATACTTAATTCTAGTTATAGAAGAAATATTTCAGAAACCTATGATAAAAACGAAACAATGGTTAAATATACTTTACTTGAAGATAATAAACAGATATTTGCTTCAAAGTATAAATTATATTTGCCAACAGAAAAAGAATTAGAAAGAGAAATATCCAGAGAAAGACAAGTGATTGAAATGGAAAGAAGGTTGGGATAAAATGAATAAAAAAACAAATTCTCCCTATCCTGAAATAGAATATACTAATACTCATTTTTATATTGTTTTTAAGCAAAGTAAAGAATATTTGAAATTAGAGAGTACTACCCTAAAAACTATGGTGAAAATTAGGGTAAAAACTAGGGTGAAAATAATTGTCCTTATCAAAGAGAATCCTTCAATAACCATACTTGAACTTGCTGATAAGATAGGTTTGACAGTTAAGGGAATTGAATGGAATGTTAAAAAACTTAAGGAAGATGGAAAATTAAAAAGAATCGGACCAGCTAAAGGCGGATATTGGGAAGTGATAAAATAATTTTCTATGTGTGAAGAGAAAGAGAAATGACTGAAATGGGAAGAAGGTTGAAAGAAAATAATAAATGAATAATTTTTTGAAAGAGGTAATCTCTAAGGTAAATAACAATGCAAGAAATAAAGGTTAAATCTGAAGGACACCGCAGAAGACTGAGAGAAAAATTTATAAAATCTGGTATTTCAGGATTTAATGATTATGAAATAATTGAATTACTTCTAACACTTGGAACTCCACGAAAAGATTGTAAACAACAAGCAAAAAAGGCAATAAAGAAATTCAAATCATTGAAAGGTGTATTTGAAGCTCCAATGGACAAACTTCAGGAAATAGATGGAATTGGACCTCATAATTCCTTTGGCATAAAAGTTTTCCAGGAGATATCAGAACGATATCTAAAAGAAAGAATTATTGGAAAAAAAATACAATTAAAATCATCAAAAGCAGTTTATGATTATTTATTCCAATCTATGCAAAAGAATAAAAAGGAAATTTTTAAAGTATTATTTTTAGATGCAAAAAATAGAATAATAAACACAGAAGACCTATTTGAAGGAACTCTAAATTCCAGTATTGTTTATCCTCGTGAAATAATGAAAAAGGCAATAAATTATAACGCAGTAAGCTTAATTTTTGTTCACAATCATCCTTCAGGAAATCCGGAACCTTCTCAAAGTGATAAAGATATTACCAAAAATTTAGTTAATGCTGGTAAAGTTATGCAAATCAAAATACTTGACCATATTATCATTGGAGATAATAAGTACTTTAGTTTTGCAGATGAAGGACTGATTGAGGAATATAATTTAGATTATTTAAGTCCAAATAGAGGATAAAATGTTTAAGCCAAATTTCAGGATTACGAATAAAATTGTCAGTTCTCTTGTAAGTATTTCTGCTGCACGAGAGATGATTCTCAGTTCGCCCTTAATTCCTAAATGGGAAGTTTCTTTAAGGCGTGAAGCAATAATACATAGTGCTCATTCATCCACAAGTATTGAGGGAAACAGATTGTCATTGGAACAGGTCAGCGAATTAGCCAACGGCAGAGATATAATGTCTATTAGAAAAGATAAACAAGAAGTATTAAACTATCTAAATGTGTTAAACAATATTGATAATCTTACCAAAGGAAATTCTATCTGCGAAAATGACATTTTAAATATTCATCGGATGGTAACAAAAGATACATTAGATAATCCTGATGATTGTGGAGTTTATCGTAATCGTTATGTTGTAGTTGGAAATAGATTTAATGGGGAGGTTTTCTTCAGACCACCTCAAAATAAAGATGTGCCAGTTTTGGTAAATGATTTAGTTCAGTGGATAAATTCAGAAGAACCGAAAGAACTTGAGCCGGTAATTGAAGCAGGAATGGTCAATTACGAATTTGTGAGAATTCATCCTTTTATTGATGGAAATGGCAGGACATCGCGTGTGTTGGCAACTCTTATTCTGTATCAACGAGGATTTGACACTAAACAGTTTTTCTGCCTTGATGATTACTACGATTCTGATAGACAAGCTTACTACGGAGCATTAAAAAGTGTTGACCAGAACACTCTTGACATTACAAATTGGCTTGAATATTTTGTGGAAGGGGTAAATGTAAGTATTCAAGCAGTTAAAGAAAGAGTAATAAGACTCAGTAGCGAAAGATTAAGAAAGACCAAAAGGGGACAGATTGCTTTAACAGAAAGGCAGATGCAGATAGTGGAACATATTAATTTGAATGGTAAAATAACAAATAAAGATATAAGAAATATGTTCAAAATATCTCCACAAGCAGCGCACAAAGAGATTAAAAAATTACTAAAACTTGAGGTTGTTAAACCCGTTGGTAAAGGTAGAGGTCTTTATTATGCGCTCAGATAAGGTTGATGATTTGGTTGATGATTTGGTTGATGATTTTATAGAGACAATATGTGGACCTTTACGATTTACTTCACGATTAGGCTCACGATTAACTTCACGATTATGCAAAGAAACTCGACTTGAGTTTGCAGAATCTGAGTCGGGTTTCTGTAATTCTTTAAAACAGGAGTATGAAAATGCCAATTAGTGAAGCAGATACAAGAGCAAAACTTATTGATCCCGCACTTCATAAATGTGGATGGACTGAAGATCTTATAAGACGTGAAGAAACTGAAAAGGGCATTGATATTATAAATGGAAAACCAAAAAGAAGAAGAAAAGGAAGGACTGATTATCTTTTACGAATAAGAGTTAATGTCAATTCACAACCTATTGCTGTTGCATTGATAGAAGCTAAACGAAGCGATGATCCACCGGATAGAGGTATAGAACAAGCGAAAAAATATGGAAGATTGAATCATGTTCCGTTTATATATTCTTCTAATGGTCATCTTTTTGTCGAGTATGATAATTTTAATGGAAAAACTTCCAAACCACTTCCTTTAATAGAATTTCCTAATCCTAACAAACTTCGCCAACGTTATGAGAAAGGTATTGGATTATCACTGGAAAGTGAAGAAATAAAACCGCTACTAGTTCAATATAATAGAGGTGAAGCTTGCCGTCGTTATTATCAGGATGCAGCAATTAGGGCATCTCTTGAAAAAATAGCACAAGGCAAGAAAAGAATGCTACTTTTTCTCGCTACTGGTTCCGGAAAAACATTTATTGCAGTTCATCTTTTGAAAAAGATTACAGATGCCGGACAGATTCGTCGTGCTCTATTCCTTTGTGATAGGGATGAACTTCGCACTCAAGGTTTGGGAGCTTTTCAAAATATTTTTGGAACTAATGCAGCTTCGGTAACAACTTCCAATCCTCAAAAAAATGCAAGAATATTAATTGCAACCTATCAGACCTTAAATGTTTCAGGTGAAGATGAAGATGCCCAATTCTTTCTTGAGAATTACCCTGAAAACTATTTCAGTCATATTATCATTGATGAATGTCATAGAAGTGCTTGGGGTAAATGGAGTATTGTACTGAAAAGAAATCCAGAAGCCGTTCAAGTTGGTCTTACTGCTACTCCTCGTTATTGGAAAGGAGGAGATGAAACAGAACGAAAACAAGACAAAAAAATTACTGCAAATAACATAGAATATTTTGGTGAGCCTGTTTACGAATATAGTATGTCTCAAGGAATTGAAGATGGTTATCTTCCTGCGTGTGAAATCATCAGGCGAGATGTAGATTTGGATGAAAAAGGTATTTCCCGAGAAGATATAGAACAAAAAAAATTAGAGGATGCAATAACCGGACAACCTCTTATGACAGTAGAAACCAGAGAACATTATGAAGCACCATCTTTTGAAAAGGTAATTATGCTTCCTGACCGCGTAAAGATAATGTGTAAGGACCTTTTTGAGATGTTTCTCCAAACAGGTGGACCCCACCAAAAAACAGTTATATTTTGTGTTCGTGATATACATGCAGATAGAGTTGCAACTGAAATGAATAATCTTTATGCTGATTGGTGTACAAAAAAAGGACAGAACAGATTAGAATATTATGCTTTTAAATGCACTGCTTCTGTTGGTGGTAGCGAATTTATTGCAGATTTGCGTGGCTCTGAACGAACTCATTTTATTGCAACTACTGTAGATTTGATTACAACAGGTGTTGATGTTCCAATTATCAGGAATGTAGTTTTTTTTAAGTATGTTCAATCACCAATTGCTTTTCAACAGATGATGGGAAGGGGTTCAAGAATTCATTTACCCACAAATAAATTGATGTTTCGTGTATATGATTACACAAATGCTACTCGCTTATTAGGAAAAGAAATTAATATAAAACCAACTCCACCTAGTCCACCATCTCCACCTAAACCACCTGAAAAAATTATCAGTGTTGAAGGATTTGATGTTCATATTAATACAGCAGGAACTTTTATTGTTATTGAAAAAGAAGGTAAATTATCAATGGTCAGCGTGGAGGAGTATAAACAAATTCTTGCTGAGCATTTGGTTAAAGAAGTTAAAACATTTGAAGAATTTCATAAATACTGGATCGACCCTCAAAAACGTTCGGAACTTATAGATTCACTTCCCAATGCTGGTCATGGAGTACGATTACTTCGGGAACTTATGAAATTAAAAGACTTTGATATCTATGATGTATTTGCAGAAATTGCATTTGGTATGGCTCCAAAAAGCCGTAAGGTTAGAGTAGAAACATTACACTACAAACACGATGAATGGTTTAAAAATCTTCCTGAAAAGACTGTAAAAACATTATTTGCTCTGGCAAAACAATTTGAAATAGGCGGGATTGAAGAATTAGAAAATCCACATATTTTTAATGTCAGAGATGTAGTTAATGCAGGAGGTCTTCAATCTCTGAAAATACTCGGTGAACCTAAAGATATTATCATCCAGACAAAAGAAAGAATATTCGCATTATGAGAAACGAATCATATTCAAAAAAAGAAACAATTGATTTCCTTGTTGGAAATTCAATCTACCCAATGATAAGTAAAAAAGGTAAGGTATTTCTAAAGCTCCCCAAAAAGAACTTTATAACTGAAGATAAAATTAAAGAAATAATCAAACAGTTAAATATAAAAACAGCAGATGATTGTAAGCAAATTAGAGATGAGGTTAAGAAGCGTGCTTCTGAACTTCGGGAAAATCTTCCCATAAAAAAATGGATTAAAGAAGAAAGACCCAGAGAAATGCTGATTAGTTCTGGTGCTGAATCGCTCTCATTATCAAAACTAATGGCAATAATCCTGCGAACAGGAAAAGAAGGAACCAGTGCGGAAGAACTATCAAAAAGATTATTAAATAAATTTGGAACTTTAAGAGCAATAGATTCTGCTATAATTTCTGAAATTTGTGAAATTGATGGAATTGGTCCTGCCAAAGCAGCACAAATAAAAGCAGCATTAGAACTTGGAAAGAGATTATACAAAGAAAATGCCAAGAAACAAAAAAAGATAACAAAAACTGACGATGTTATTAATTATGTTGCTGAATATTATGGAGCATATCTCAGAGATGCAAAAAAAGAGTTTTTTAATGTTATTCTTTTAGACATTAAAAATAAACCAATTCATAATATAGAAATAAGCAAAGGCAGCATTATTGCAAGTATAGTTGACCCCAAAGAAATCATAAAAGAAGCTACATTGAAGTCTGCTTCTTCTATTATACTTGTTCACAATCATCCATCAGGTGATACTGAACCTTCTGCTGATGATATTAAACTTACAAACAAAATTATTGATGCCTGCAATTTTGTGGGTATAAAAGTGCTTGATCATATTATTATCGGAAAAAATGTAGATGATTATTATAGCTTTGCAAATGCAGGTCTAATAAAATAAGGTTTTTATTATATGGGAATATATAAAATATTTATCAGCAGCGTTCAAGAAGAATTTAAAAAGGAACGATTAGTAGTAAAAGAACTTATAACCCAGAATGCTCTACTAAAAAAGTATTTCACAGTATTTCTTTTTGAAGACCTTCCAGCTAAAAGCAAATCAGTACAAGAAATTTATTTAAGAAATGTTTCAAAAAGTGATATTCTGATATTAATTTTAGGAAAAGACTATGGAAAGATAGGTGCTGACAATCTTTCTGCTATTGAAAAAGAATATAGAAAGGCAGTTGAAAAAAATTTAAAAATTCTAACATTTATAAAAGATGTCAATAATTCTGATAGAGATAAAAGAGTATTACGACTCATTAAAGAAATAGAAAACCCTGATAAAGGCTATATATATAAGACATTTGATGATAATTCACAATTAAAAGAGTATGTTTATAACAGTCTTGTAGAATTTCTTGATGAGCAAGGTATTTTACCTAAATTTCCTTTTGACAGAAGAATCTGCAAAGATGCATCTTATGCAGATATAAAGGAAGAATTAGTTTGGGATTTTCTGAAAACCAGAGCAACAAAGCTAAAAGTAGCAGTTCCGAAAACATCTATCAAAGATTTTTTACAAAAAACCATAAAAGTAGTAAAATACGAAGGCGGAGTTCCAAAACCGACAAATACTGCAATATTATTTTTCTGTGACAACCCTCAAGATTTCATTTCACAAAGTATTATTAAAATTGCCCGTTTTAGAGGAAATACACGAATTGAATTTATTGATTCCCAAGAATTAATAGGTCCAATCTATAAAATTCTTAATTATATTGAAAATTTTTTCAAAAGAAACACGCGTTTAGCAAGTAAGATTGTAGAATTTAAACGAGTGGACATACCTGAATATCCTTTTGAGGCTATAAGAGAAGCGATTGTTAATGCCATTGCACATAGAGATTATTTACGAATTGGTGCTAATATTCAAATAGATATTTTTGATGATAGAATAGAAGTTGCAAGCCCTGGGGGGCTGCTTCCAGGCTTAGATATAAATCATCTTGAAGGTGTTCATGAAACAAGGAATAAAGAGATCTGCAAAATTTTTCACGAAACAAAAGATATGGAAAAATATGGTACTGGAATAACTAAGATGAATAACTTGATGAATGAATATGGTCTTAATCAACCTGCTTTAAATCAGATAAGTAATTTCTTCAGAGTTACCTTTTATGGACCTGGTAAGAAAATTCTAGATTTGGTTTCAAATATACCCAAAGAAAGGCAAACAGATTTAAAAGAATTAGGTCTGAATGAAAGACAGATTGAAGCTTTGAGATTGATGGTAAATGAAGATGAAAAAATAACAATTAGAAAATATGTAAATTTTTTTAATGTTAGTGATAAAACTGTAAAAAGGGATTTGAAGAAATTAGTTGAAAAAGGATTTGTAGTTAAAGTTGGATATAAAAAAGGAGCACATTTTGAAGCAAAAAAATAAAGTTCCGAAAAATGAAATAATGTCCTTAAAAACACAGAAATGTCCCTAAAAATGTCCCAAAAAACTTTATAGAGAAAATGGGTAAAACAAAGGGAACATATTTTAAAGCAAAATGAATTACCGAAATAATAACAAAATTACCGAAATAATTACCGAAATTGTTTGACACATAAACCCAAAAAATGGCACATAAACCTTAAATATGGCGCAAAAAGTGGCGTATAAAAAGCAAATAAAAAAAATGCAAACCAAGATAAATAATTCTACAATCCGCAATCCACAACCCAAACTACCAACTGGCTGGCAGTGGGTGAGATTGGGGGAAGTATGTGAAATAAATCCTCGTCGGAATAGAGATTTTACTCGTTCTTCTAATGAACTAACAACTTTTATTCCAATGTCATCAGTTAATGGAAAGTCTGGTGCAATAATAAAACCGGAAGTCGTTCCATATTCAAGAGTTGCTAAAGGTTATACATATTTTGAGGAAAACGATGTTCTTTTTGCTAAAATTACACCTTGTATGCAAAATGGCAAGCATTTGATAGCAAGAAATTTGATTGATAGAGTAGGTTTGGGAACAACTGAATTTCATGTTTTACGACCTAAAGAAGAAATTCTACCTGAATGGATTCACTTTTTTATTCGCCAACCACTTTTTTTAAAAGAAGCAACATCATACTTTACTGGTGCTGTTGGTCAGCAAAGAGTTCCTAAAGAGTTCTTATCTAATTATATTATTCCTATCTCTCCACTCTCAGAACAAAAACGCATCGCATCAAAAATCCAGGAACTAATGCAAGAAATAGATAAAGCTCGAACCGCCTGTGAAAAGCAAATGGAAGCAGTTAAAGCTCTCCCTTCTGCCTACCTGCGAGAAGTATTTGAAAGCGAAGAAGCAAAGAATTGGGAGAGGAAAAGGATGGGAGAGGTGTGTGAATATAAATCAGGAATTTGGGGTGAAGAAGCTGATGAAACTGAAAATTGCTATTACATTCTTCGTTCAAACAACATAAAGGATTCAAGAATTGTACTAGATGATATTGCAATTAGAAAAATACCTATAAATAAAGTGGAATTGATGAAAATGCAAATATGCGATATTTTAGTTGTTACTTCGAGTGGAAGTAAGAGTCTTATTGGAAAATGTGCTATCTTTGATATTAAAGATGATAAAACTTACCTTTTTTCCAATTTTACAATGCGGTTACGTCCAAATTTATCTTTGATTATTTCAGAATTTCTTTATCGCTATTTAATATCACCTGCTGAAAAAGATTTTCTAACTCAAATTCAAGCGACTACAACTGGCTTGAGAAATTTAGATAGAAAGGAATATATTGCTCAAAGTATCCCTGTTCCTATCCTTTCTATCCAGCAACGTATTGCATCAGAACTCAAAGAAAAAATGGCAGAGGTTGAAAAACTTTGTACATCAATTGAAAAGCAATTAGAAGCTATTAATGCCTTACCACAGGCAATTTTGAGGAAAGCGTTTAGAGGAGAGTTATGAAGAATAGGCATCTCACCACCCCCCAATCCCTGAATTCTTATATCAAAAGCATCTGTGATATTATGCGTCGTTCTGGTAGAGCAGGAGCTTTGCAGTATGTTCCGGAACTAACCTGGATGCTTTTCTTAAGAATACTGGATGAAAAGGAACAAAGAGAGGAAGAGCAAGCAAGAGCAGTTGGCGTCAGTTTCAGCCCTTCCCTTGAATATCCTTATCGCTGGCAGGATTGGGCAGCTCCGGATGGAGAAAAACGAAAGCAATTACAAATTGGTGCTCTCGGTGGATTTATGAGTTTCGTTGATGCAGAGCTTTTACCATTTCTCAGAAAACTAAAAGAAAAACCAGGTGCAACTCCCCGTCAGAAAGTTATCAGTGAAGTATTCTCATATTTTGAAAAAACTGGAATTGATTCAGAGCGAAATCTTCTTGATATCCTTGATAAAATACATGAACTCTCCTTACCTCAAATTGAAGAAACCCACATGTTCACACTTTCCCAGGTTTATGAAGGATTACTTCTTAAGATGGGAGAAAAGAACAATGATGGTGGGCAGTTTTTCACTCCGAGAGAAGTTATTCGTATTTTGGTAAAAGTAATCGATCCCCAGATTGGAGAGACTGTTTATGACCCTTGCTGCGGAACTGGTGGTTTTTTAGCTCAAGCATATTTGCTTATGAAAGATAAAGTAAAAACAGCAAATGATATTGAAACATTAAAAACTGCAACTTTTTATGGTAGGGAAAAAGAAAATCTCATTTACCCTATTGCACTTGCAAATCATGTTCTTCATGAAATCGATGAGCCACATATCTGGCATGGAAACACTCTCACAGGTAATGAAATCTATGGTGGACTTTTCCAAAGTGCTCCAGCACTTTTTGATGTTGTTCTAACTAATCCACCTTTTGGAGGAAAAGAAGGAAAAGAAGCACAAACAAGTTTTGCCTACAAAACAAGAGCTACTCAGGTATTATTTCTTCAACATGTGATAGATAGCCTTAGGGCTGGTGGTAGATGTGGAATTGTAATGGATGAAGGAGTTTTATTCAGAACGAATGAAAAAGCATTTGTCCAAACAAAACGAAAACTTCTTAATGAATGCAATCTATTTTGCATAGTAAGTCTTCCGCCTAAAGTTTTTATAAATGCCGGTGCAGCCAGCAAAACCAATCTTCTCTTTTTCAAAAAAGGTGAACCAACCAAAGAAATCTGGTATTATGATCTATCAGATATAAAGGTAACTAAAAAACAGCTTCTTACTCTGCAGCATTTTGATGAGTTTTTCAAATTGCTTCCACAAAAGGAAGATAGCGAAAATTCCTGGAAAGTGTCAATAGAAGAGATTCAAAAAAAGAACTATGACATAAAGGCAGTTAATCCAAACAGAAAAGTTGAAGAGGATACAAGGACTCCCAAAGAGTTGATTTCAATAATTGATTTTCAAGGAAAAGAGATAGGAAAATCGCTAATAGCATTAAAAAGTAAGGGATTATGAATATAAGAATTATGTAATCAATTAAAACTCTAAACAAAATAATGCTCTGGAAACTCCCACCAAAAACAAAAATTTACGAAGCACTTGGCAGTATAGATGATAATACAATCTCTTTAATTTTCCTTTACAGAAAAAATCTAATTTTGAACAGACAACTTTAAAGTAGACTAATATTTGAAAGGATACATAGTGAGGTTTATTAATAGAGAAAGATCATTAAAAGCATTTATCAATAAAATTGATTTTTAACTTACGGAACTTGCGAAGTATTAAAAAGAAGAATGCACAAAGAGTCAAGTCTTAAAAGTTGGTGTAAATTCAATCTCATTGTTATTAACACCTTATTCTTCTTATTGGTGCTGATGAGCGTAGCGAGACAGCACCAATAAGAAACACACTCTATGCAACCTTTGCTGTTTTCATATTAAGTC
>JAUWPE010000027.1 GCA_030611765.1 Candidatus Cloacimonadota bacterium
TATGCACTTGATGGAATTGTTAAAAATGGCTGTATTAAAAGCATAGATATCACAGGATTTCACCGAAGTGATACAGATCAGGATAAAAAGGATGCAATTCGGGAAAAACTTTACGGCGCACATATCAGTTACAGCGACCAAAACACATTTGGCATAACTGCCTACAGAGATTTCTACAACCATCCCTTTTGTGACTCGACCAAAAAGCAATTTCAGAATCTCTATAGTGCGGATTATTATCTGAACTACAAAAATATCACCCTTTTTGGAGAAGTCGCACTTGCGAATGAGAAAAAGGCATTTGTTACAGGAGTATTCTGGCAGCAAGGTAAGTTTGAGAACATTATCCTTTATAGAAATTATGAGAAAAATTTTCCCACCTTTCATGGCAATCCATTTCACGCCGGAGGAAATTTTGATAACGAGAGGGGATTATATTATGGTATTACTTATCGCCCCTTTGCGCGGTCACGGCTGGATATCTATTTTGATGTCTTTCGTTTTCCCGAAGAGAGCACCTACGGCAACCTCCCAATCTATGGCTTTGATTCCTTTGTGCAGTTCGACCAGAAGTGGATAGCTTCACGCATACGCCTGACCTATCATCACAAGCAGACCGAGCGATGGCGCAATTTTAATGAAGTAAGCAAGCTCTATCAAGTGAAGAGAAACACTTGCAGGTGTGATTTTGTGCAAAAGATAAATGATAAGATCGAACTCAAATTTCGAGGGGAATTCACGTACCACCAATATACGAATACAGACAAATATGATGCGGGAATTTTACTGTATCAGGAAGTTAAATATTTCATTACTCCCAAATTAAAGAACTACATCCGTTTCTGTCAGTATCATACAGGGGATATTATTTTGTATATGTACGAGAACGATCTGGACGGTATTATGCTCAACTCACAGTTCAAGGGAGATGGTGTTTTCGGGTATGTTCTCCTGAAATATGATATCGGCAACCATATTTCATTGCAGGTAAAATATGCCGAGAAAATCTGGAAAGAAACACTGATAAAAAGGTCAAGACAGATAAAATTTCAGGTAGAATCAAGCTTCTGATCGTCAGCTCGCAGCGGCATAGAAGTGTAATTTGATACAGGCAGATAGCAAAGTTTACTTCTATATATTAGCGGCAGGTGCGTTCATTTGCCACTTTTTTATTCGAAAAACTTGCCGAAAATTTCTCACTATATTACTCTATTACTATGTTTAGAGCACCAAAGCCACGAACTTCAACAGGAAGAAAACTGAGAGTTCCTATGCTCATCTGGATGCTACTTCTTGCAGCAGCGATATTTGGTTTTCTTCAAACAAAGTATTGCCACAAGCAGCTCGATAAATATCTGGAAGTGCAGGATACGGTCAAGATCGAGACTGAAGCTCCAACCTATTGCCAGGTTTATTTTGAGGTTGAGAACAAAGCGAGTTTTGAGATCAAAAGGCGTGTTATTGTCCGGGTATATCATAAAAACCTGGAGCTTGGGTCAAAGATGCTTTATGGGGTTTTCGAAGCAGGAAGGACAAAGGGATTTCTTACAACTATTGAATTTCAGGAAAAAGTACTCGAGGGCAGTGAAAAGATCGACGAAGTATCTGTCCGATTTTATGATTAGGCACAGCACTAATCTGCCGGAAAAGTAATTTTAAAACCGCACTCACATCATCACCCGGGAAACACTTTTTCATCCTTCAATCTAAACGTGTTTTTGAATGAGATAAAAAAATCCGCCACAAGGGCGGATTTTGATGTATAGTAAGGGTTAGTAAGATATTATCTATTGAATTCCTCAAAAGTATCCATATATTTTTTCAGAATATTTGCTCTGCTGTGATGGCGAAGTTTTTCTTTTGCCTTTTCTTCGATCTGGCGGACACGTTCACGCGTGATATCAAAAATATGCCCAACTTCTTCGAGGGTACGTGGGGTTTGATCCCCGATTCCGAAGCGTAGCTTTATCACCCGGCGCTCCCGTTTTGAAAGCGTGGAAAGCACTGCCTCAACCTGCTTTCTAAGTAGGGTTCTCTCTGCTATTTTTTCCGGCGAGATCATATTATCGTCCTCGATGAAATCGCTAAGTGTAGTGTCTCCGTCTTCATCGCCAACCGGCTTGTCAAGCGAGACAGGGTGTCTTGCCACGTTCATAATAGTTTTTACTTTCTCAACTGGAAGATCCAGTTCTTGTGCGATTTCTTCGGGATAGGGTTCACGACCGAGCGCCTGCACCAGCTTGTTGTGGGCACGGTTCACTTTATTGATCGCCTCAGCCATATGCACGGGCACGCGGATTGTGCGGGATTGATCGGCGATCCCTTTTGTGATTGTCTGGCGAATCCACCATGTAGCATATGTTGAAAATTTATAACCTTTGTGATAATCGTATTTTTCAACGGCACGAATAAGTCCGATATTTCCTTCTTGAATAAGATCAAGGAAGCTTAGTCCGCGGTTATTATATTTCTTTGCAATGCTGATCACCAGGCGAACATTTGCTTTTATGATATCATTTTTTGCCAGTTCCTTTTCATACTGTGCTTTGCGAATGTCCTCCATGAGACGCTTGAGCTCTTCTGCGGTCATGCGGGTTTCAAGCTCCACTCTGCGGATCTTCCTTCGGTTGTTCTTAATTTTACGCAGCGAATCCATGAAAATGTGAGGATCAACACCCGTGAGTTCTGCAACTTCATTGAAATCCCCTTTCCCTTTTTCTGCTTTTCTGCCCAGAGTACATATCTTTGCCGTGCTGTATCCCTTGATTTTGCTTACTGCATTGATGCGTTTAAGGCTCACGTTTATTCTGCCCAGAAGGCTGTTAATTCTATAAACTAAGCGACGGATCATCATTTCAGTGAAATACATCTCTTCAAAAAGCCCAATTAGCTTATCTCGGTTTTCTTTGATCTTATCGCCAACTGTTTGGGTTTTACTGAATCGTTTAGAGGGTTTCTTGTTGATGATCTTTTCAATTTCGTCAGAGTATTCAAGAGCTTTTGCAGTTCGCTCGTCAAGAAGATTTATAAGACGTTCGTTATTTTCTTTATCAAACCAGCTACCGAATTCGATCTTTAATATCTGATCTATTTTGATCTTGCCCTCACGGTAGCGTTTGATAATATTTTGAAATTCACGGAGACTACTTCCGCAATTAAGGGTCATTTTATCAATGATTGTCTGAGCGTCCTCGATCCTCTTTGAAATATGGGCTTCTTCCTCTGGTGTGAGTAAAGGAACTTTTCCCATATCCTTCAGGTACATTCTGACAGGATCATCGTAAAAGCTTATTTTCATGGATGCTTTTTTGGGTTTTGTGGCATGCTTTTTCTTGCGAATACCGCCCTTCATGGTCTCATCAAGAATTTCGAGCCCGGCATCCTTTAATTCATGAAAAATATCATCTATTTTATCTAAAAAAATCGGATTATCGGGAAGCAATTGATTTATTTCATCATAGGTGATGAAACCCTGCTTATCCCCACGCTGTTTTAATTCTTCAATAAATTCGCTTATCGTCTTCATAAAGTCTCCGGGCACCAATGCAAAAACTTAGCTCAAAAGTTTCTTTACAGTACCGCCCTTAAAGTCCTTCTTTAATTGATTTATTTTATGCTTAATAGCTTTCTTTTCTTGAATCTTTTCTTCATTGTCAGGATGTTTTATAATATATTCATTAAGCGTATCTAAGTCAACATTTAACTTTCGTATTTGCAAGCCGACCAGCATTTTTTCAAAAGAGCTGCGGGTGAAGGGTATCTCGTTGAATAATAGATCTGATATGAAATCTGCATCCTTGGGCTCAAAGTAATCTATGAGTTGGGCGCCTTTCTCAGTAAGAATATCGGGAATTTCTTTGGTTTTTATAAGAGCAAACAGCTTCTTTATAAGGGGATGTGTGAAATAATCAACCTCGATATCGTCGAAATATTCTTCACATTGTTCAGGATGAGAAAGGATAAGATTTATGATATTTTTCTCTTCATGATAAGGATCAACGTGAAGATTTAGCGGAGTTTTGGGCTTCCATGATCTTTTCTTAAGCGCTTGCACCGCCCTGAATATATTTGTTTCACTTATTTTGAAAAGATTGGCACACTCTTGAACATAGAGCTCTTTCTGAACAGGATTTACAATGAGATCGAGGCAGGATATGATATCGTCGAGAGCTCTTTTTTTATTTTCAAGATTTTTCTCTGCATGTCTTATTTCATAAATGAAATCATAAAAATTCTTTGCATCGTCTATATAGTCCCGAAGAGCACTTGCGTCATGATCATCGAGGAAGTCATCAGGATCGGTATCTGGAGGAAGGATTATGAGCTTTGGAAAAACAGATTTGGCAATAAATATGTTGATAGCACGCACTGTAGCTTCTTTGCCGGCGCTGTCGCTGTCATATAGAACATAAATATTTTTTGTATATCGGGAAAGAAGCTTGACCTGTTCTTCGGTAAGCGCAGTTCCCAGACTTGCCACCACGTTTGTAAATCCATAATGCCAGAGCTTGATCAGGTCGATATTGCCTTCTACTAAGAAAACGGAATCGCTTTTAATGATCGAATCCTTTGCTTGGTAGAGTCCATAGAGATGCTTTCGCTTTTGAAAGATCGGGGTTTCCGGTGAGTTTAGATATTTTGCACCGCGATCGTCCCCTTCTTTATAAATTCGGCTCCCAAAGGCGATCACCTTACCGTCCGAACTATAAACAGGAAACATGATCCTTTCAAAAAATTTATCCCGGAGTCCACCATTTGAACTTGCAAACAATCCGCTTTTTGCGAGAGCATTCTTTGAAAATCCTCTTTTAGTCAAATGGGCATAAAGAGCGGATTGGGTTTTCAGCGCCAACCCAAGATTGAAAGTTTTAATATCTTTATCGGAAACATTTCGTAATTGCAGATAGGCAAGCCCTTCATTTTCTTTGGTGGTCAAATTATTATAATAGTAACGCAGCGCAGATTCATAAATTCCATAGAGAGAGTTATATAAACTCTTTTCTTCTTTGGATTGTTCCCGATAGACCGGGAGTTTTATTCCGACCCTGTCTGCAAGTTTTTTTACCGCTTCATTAAAGGTGATCTTTTCATATTCCATGAGAAAGGTAAAGACATTTCCACCTTTTCCGCACCCAAAGCATTTGAATATCTGCAGGCGTGGAGAAACAGTGAATGAGGGCTTTGTTTCATTATGGAAGGGGCATGGAGCTTTGTAATCTGCACCACTCCTTTTCAGGGGCACATATTCCCCGATCACATCTACAATACTGTTTGCAGAGCGTATGTCGTCGAGAAGTGTCTGATCGTATCGCATATTAATTTAAAAACACCAAAGTAACCCCATCACCGCCCTCTTGAAGCGGAGCCGAATGATACTCTTTGATGCGTCTGTCATTCTTAAATTGCTCCCAGATCTTTCGTCTAAGCTGACCTGTGCCCTTTCCGTGCAATATTCTTACTTTTGGATAGTTCAGCAGTATTGCCTTGTCAATATACTTGTCCAATTCTATGCGCGCCTCATCAAAAGTTAAACCCATAAGGTTAAGCTCAAAAGCAAAATCGTGATCGATATCTGCATGAATAGAAATTTCCATATCTTCCTTGTGATAAGTGGATTCTTTGCCTTTAGGAACTTCATAGAGGTCGTTTTTTTTCACATTGTAATTCAAGCCACCGGCAAGAATGCGAGCAGTATTTTTATTAACAGAGTGCACTTTTCCAACCAACTTTAATGGTTTGATATAAACCTCTTTACCTTCAAAAATTTCTTTTGCCGGGATGAACTCAATATCGGAAAGCTCATCCTTCTTTGTTTCAATTGCAGTTCTTTCTTTTGAGATTCTGTTTTTAACGTCATGTACTTTGCCATGATCTATTTTTTTTTCAGCCCTAAACTGTTTTTTTAGTTCTTCAATTTCATGATCAAAATCTTGCTGCAGCTGAGACAGATATTCTTCGGATTTCTGAAGAGCTTTCTGCTTCCGCTCCTTTTCGATTTCCTTCCAGTTTTGCTCTTTTTTATTTAAAGATTCCAATTGCTGTTCAAGAAGCCTATTCTTCAAATCGAATTCATATATTTTCTGCGAAAGATGAATTCTCTGCTGCTCGGTTTTTTTCAGAAGCTCGCTCAGTTGCAGGCTTTTCTGATCAATAAGTTCCCGGGCACGTGCCACAATATTTTTGGGAGAATGATATTCCATTGCAATGTCCAGGGCATAGCTATTTCCCGGAAAGCCGAGGTCGAGCCGGTAGGTGGGCTGCAGTTTCTCCTGATCGAACCGCATCGAAGCATTTTCACAAAGTGGATGTTCAGATGCAAAGATCTTGAGTTTATTCAAATGAGTGGTAATAATTACTTTTGATTTCTTCGCGATGAGTGCTTCCATTACGGATTGGGCAAAGGCAGCGCCCTCTTCGGGGTCGGTGCCGGTTCCAAGCTCGTCGATGAGGACAAGCGAAGATTCATCGGCTTGGTCAAAAATAATATTCAGCTTCTTTATGTGCGAGGAAAAAGTGCTGATAGAATCCTCGATGGACTGCTCGTCATTGATATCCGTGAAAAACGAAGTGAACATTCCGATTTGGGATTCATCTACAGGTATCATCAAACCCGAAAGTGCCATCATTGTAAGGAGTCCGGTTGCTTTCAGAGTAACGGTTTTCCCGCCGGTATTTACACCGGAAATGACGATTCCCCTGAATTCATCTCCTATTTGCAAAGAGAAAGGGATGATCTTTTTGGGATCTTTTATGCTATTGAAAAGAAGTGGATGTCGGGCGTTTTTTAAACTCAGCTGTGTTTCTTCGATAATAAAAGGCATGTGCGCATGAATAGTTCTGCAATAGAGCGAGCATGCATTGAGAAAATCGATTTTCTGAAGAATGGTAAGATTTTGCCGCAAATCATCTTTTTGATTCCTCAGCTCATTATAGAGTTCGGTGAGTATCCTATGAATTTCCTGCTTCTCTTCTTCGGAGAGCGTATTTAGAGAATTGTTGAGTTCCATTACCGAAAGAGGTTCCACATAGAAAGATGCGCCGGTTTTTGAGCGTCCGTGCACAATGCCCTTCATTTGCGTGACGCCACCTTCACGAACAGGGATCACATAACGCTCATCCCGAAAGGTTACGACCTTATCCTGAATAACATTCTCGTAATCTTTCTTCTCAAGAATGCTCTCAAGTTCGGAATATATTCGCTTTCTGGTCTTTTGCCTGTTTTTTCGGATCGAAGATAGCATTGGGCTTGCAGTATCTTTGATCTCACCACCGGCATCGAATATCTTATCAAACTGTTTTTCCAGCTCTTTCATTTCGATAAGGGCAGACACAATTGAATGCAGTTTTGGAAAATTTTCCTTAGTGATATCTTTATCCTTCTTTAGCGTGTTCGAAATGCGGATATTGCTTCCAAACATAAGAAGTTCGTCTATGGAGAATTGCTCGTATCTGCCGAAATATTCAAAAAGAATTTCCGTATCTTCAAGCCCGGAAAGAGCGAAATGATGGTTTTGCTCGAGGTAGTAAAAAATATCCTGAAGCTCAGAAAGTTTTTTTTCTATGAGCGCTTTCTCTCCAAGAGGGGCAAGTTCTTTTACAAGCCGTTCTCCAAGTGGAGAGATACAATGAGCAGAGATCAACGCTTTAACTTTGTCGAATTCCAGCTCTTCAAAGGCGGTTTTCATGAAAGTGGAGAAATGGCGTCCGTTACGTCCTTTTTGAGCTTATATCGCAGCTTTAAAAGTTCTTGATAATAGGTGTTTTCACGGATCTGGGAATCGAGCTTGGTCGCTTCGAGAATTCGCGCGATCTTCTCGTTGTTCCATTCCACAAAAGCTGCATTTGTAATTGTTGTTTGTGTTTGTTCCGGAATGGGGAGTATTTGTACGAATAGCGAGAGCAGAAAGATCACGATCATTGCCTGAAAGCAGCCGAGAATAAATCCAAGTAGTCTGTCCAGAAAGCTCAAATGGAGCACTTCTACCATTCTTTTTAGGATTTTTACGATGACGGCAATTATTACCATCACTACCAGAAAGAATAAAACTCCGCCCAGTATATTTGATGTCTTTACCGAAAAATGGAAGCTGTTCTGAAAGAAGACGGAGGATGCCGGACCCAGTTTTATTGCGAGGATAAGCGCTATGATCCAGCCGATGAGCCGGGCACTTCCTTTGATGAATCCTGATATAAAACCAAAGCCCCCGAAAATAAGTATAATTCCGAGGGCAATGATATTAATAATATCCATTGAGTTTTACGTAAAATTATCGAAACACATTATCGCGAACGATATCTGAAACTATTACGTTTAAGTTTACGTAAAGTTGCATTGAGCTCTCTTCGCTTTTTATCGCTGGGCTTCTCGTAATAGCGATTCTTCTTGATATCAGAAAGAACGCCCGAGCGCTGCACTTTTCTATTGAAGCGGCGAAAAGCACCTTCAAAGCTCTCGTCTTTACCAACTATCACTTTAGTCACTAAGTATCACCTCCGGTAAATTTATTTAAAAAACAAAACTGTGATTTTCTATGTCAATCTTTGCGATGATATTTTATTATAAACTATATACGGCGAGGGCTTTTGCAAAGGGGAAACTACAATTTTATTCCACGATTTCCACACTCTCAATAATAATATCCTGAAGTGGTCTGTCTGCCGGATTTGTGTCAACAACAGAGATAGCATCAACGATATCCAGACCCTCAACAACCTCACCATACACGGTATATTTTCTGTCCAGGAAGGGGTAGCCGCCAAGTGTTTTATAGATCTCTCTCTGTTCGTCAGTGTATTCGAAACCTCTTCTCTCCTCGACCATATCAAGCTCGTCTTCAGTCCACGGGCGTCCTACAACGATATAGAACTGTGAGCCGGAAGAGCGTTTTTGCGGATTGAACTGGTCTCCCTGGCGTGCAGCAGCAAGAGCCCCCTTTTTGTGAATAAGGCCTTTGCGGAATTCGGCAGGCACGGTATAACCGGGACCGCCTGCACCAAGCTGTTTTTTAGGAGCAGAATCTTTTGAATCGGGATCACCGCCCTGTATCATAAAACCTGCAATAACTCTGTGGAAAAGCGTGCTGTCATAGAAACATTCCTCGACCAATTTAAGAAAGTTATCTCTATGCTGCGGTGTGTCATTATAGAGCATTATTGTGATGTCGCCATAATTTGTGTGCATTTTTACTATCGGGTCTTTCATGATCTCCTCTTCGACTTGTTCGCTATCCTCTGCAAGAAGGAATCCGCTGCCGATAAACAGGACCATCAAGATAAAACTTGTCAGAAATAATTGAAAGATCTTCATTGCTGATTAACTCCTTTTCATTATGATTGGGTTCTTTATGAATGCACGGCATATGATGTCAATTTTTACAAATTATGATCCGGAACAGGAAAAAGTTGACAGCTTCGACACGTTCGAATTGTCATATCTGAACCTGTAATAAAAACAGAGTATCTATGAATATAAATGTAAAATGTAAAATTTTGGAAACAGAAGAAGAATTTTCCACGTGGAATGATTTTGTTGCCTCTACCCGGGAGTGCCCGATCATTCAGTCCTATGAATGGGGAGAATTCAAACGAATTTCCGGCTGGGTGCCGATCCGAATTGCTGTTTTTGAGAATGGCAGGATCGTTGGCGGCATCTCGATGCAAAAGCGGGGAATTCCCTATATTGGCAAATGCCTTTTCTATGCGCCACGCGGTCCGGTTATCGATGTAAAAAAACGCGAGTACTTTTCTGTTTTGATGAATAAAATTGCCGAAATTGCAAAGAAGCATAATGCCATTGCCCTGAAAATTGATCCTGAAATTGATGAAGGCGACGAAACTGCACTTGATATTTTACATGAACACAATTTTCAATTCGTGAAAAAACAGATCCAGCCGCGTGCTACATATTTTCTTGACCTTACACGATCTCTCGATGATATTCTTGCTGGATGCGAATCAAAAACACGGTATAATATCCGCCTTTCATTGAGAAAGGGAGTAGAAGTAAAAGAAGATACAACGCTGGAAGGAGCTCGGAAATTTTATGATATTTATGAAACAACCGCCAAACGCGACGCCTTCATCATACATAATTTTGATTACTACAAGAGAGTGATCGGGCTCATGGCAGACAAAGGAATGGTGCATCTTTTCCTTGCTTATTATGAAGATGTGCCGGTTGCCGGAGTGTATATTTATGCCTTCGGTCACAAAATATGGTATATGTACGGTGCTTCATCAAATGAGTATCGGAACGTCATGCCGAACCATGCATTGCACTGGCACGTGATACAATGGGCAAAAGAACAGGGATACAAAACCTACGACCTCTGGGGAGTTCCGGCTCATCCTCACGAAGGGCATCCGCTCTATGGCGTGTATCGTTTCAAAAAAGGATTTGGCGGAGAGTTTAAAAAATTCATCGGCATGCACGATCATGTGTTCAAGCCCTACTGGTATAAACTTATGAACAGCGGGATCAAAACGTATGTCTCACTACGCAGTCTGATAAAAAAGGGAAAGATCTCCGATTCTCTGGAAGAATAATGACGTTAAAACTACAAAAACTTCTTGAAAGCCTGGAAGATTATACAATTCTTGGAAAATCAATCCAACAGGATATTGACATATCAGCCATCTCTTTTGATACAAGAACTCTGCAAAAAGGTAACCTGTTTGTTGCCATAAAAGGCGTTGATGCGGACGGACACAAATATGTAAAAAAAGCAATTGAGAAGGGAGCTTCTGCTATTGTTGTTGAGAGCGAAACTCAAATTCCTGAAAATATTATTATTCCATTCATAAAAGTCATGAATTCGAGAAAAGCATTGTCCCGGCTCGCTGCCGCATTTTATGATTTTCCTGCGAGAAAGCTCAAAGTTATCGGCGTTACCGGCACGGATGGCAAAACAACAACCTCGACCATCATTCATCATATCCTGAATGAAGCGGGACACAAAACAGGATTGATCACTTCGATAAATGCAATAATCGGTAATGAAGTTTTCGAAACAGGGTTTCACACCACGACACCCGATGCAATCTCAATTCAAAAATATCTTACTCAAATGGTGGCAGCAGGATCGGAGTATGCGGTGATAGAAACCTCCTCGCACGGGCTCGCACAATACCGAGTGGAAGCATGTGAATATGATGTTGCAGTGCTGACAAATATTACTTCCGAGCATCTTGATTACCATAAAACGCGAGAGGAATATATCACAGCAAAAGCTCATTTGTTCGAACTGCTTTCATCTTCATATAAAAAGAATAACATTCCCAAAATAAGTGTGCTAAATTATGACGATCCATCATACAGAACATTTAGAAATTATGATGCCGATCACCATTTCTCATTCGGATTGAGCAATAAAGCAAATTTTTTTGCGGATGAAATTTCAGTTGATGGAACCCTGTTGCAATTTACTGCCCATACTCCAGAAGAAAAGTTCCGAATCACAAGCCGGCTTGTTGGCGAGTACAATGTGTACAATATACTTGCTACAATTGCTGTTGCCTGCTCACAAAAAATCTCCAAAGAAAAAATTATCCAGGCAATGGGATCGTTGCAACACATAAAAGGAAGAATGGAGCTAATTCCTCATAAGCAAGGGGATTTTACTGTTATCATAGATTTTGCCCATACTGCAAATGCGCTAAAGCAGGTACTTCAGGCGGTTCGTGCATTTACAAAGAATCAGATTCATGTTGTCTTCGGCAGTGCAGGACTGCGGGATATTCAAAAACGAAAGGAGATGGGAATTGTCGCAGGAAAGCTTGCAGACAAGATTTACATTACTGCAGAAGATCCGCGTACAGAATCCGCAGAAATGATCATAGATGAAATCGCAATGGCATGCCAACAGGCAGGAAGAGAAGAGGAGAAGGATTTTTATAAGATATCAGATAGAGAAAAAGCCATCGAGAAAGCGATTCTTTCGGCGCAAGATGGAGATACTGTTATTACCTGCGGAAAGGCGCACGAAACAACAATGTGTTACAGAACACAAGAGCAGCCATGGAGCGAATATGAGGTCGTGCAAAATGCCCTTACAAAGCGAGCATTAATGTTGACAGAGAATTTGGCAAATAAAAAAGAGTAAACTATGATAATTGGCATTGGCACAGACCTTGTTGAAGTTGAACGCATTAAAAAAGAGTTAGCTTCCCACGGCGAAAAATTCATAGATATGCTCTTCACGGAGAGCGAGAGGACCTATTGCACCAGAACAGACAAAGTTACTATTCAGGCACAATGTTTTGCAGCCCGGTTTGCTGCGAAAGAAGCCTTCTTTAAAGCCCTTGGTTCGGGTTTACGCGGCGGGCTTAGCTGGAAGGATGTAGAAGTGATAAATAACGAGCATGGAAAGCCGGATTTGCTTCTTAAAGATACAGCACAAAAGATCTGCAAGGATGCAGGCATAAACCGTGTGCATGTATCATTGTCACACACAAGGAAGAATGCAACTGCAGTTGTCATATTAGAAAAATATAATACGGGGGAAAGATGAAACGAATTTTGATAACAGGAGCATGCGGACAGATCGGATCCGAGCTGACACCCGCACTCAGAGAATGCTATGGAGCGGATAATGTAATTGCCACAGATATCGCCGATCCACCAGCTTGCCTGAAAGAAGGAGGTCCTTTCAAAATAGTGGACTGTACTGACATCAATGCCATTGGGTGGATAGTGAAGAAGTTTCAGGCAGATACAATATGCCATCTTGCTGCGCTCCTATCGGCAGTTGCAGAGGACAAACCCAATCTTGCATGGAAGGTCAATATGACGGGGCTGTATAATGTGCTGGAAGCCGCAAGAGAATATGAATGCTCTGTCTTCACTCCAAGCTCGATCGGTGCATTTGGACCCACAACCCCTCACAATAAAACTCCTCAGGACACGATACAACGTCCTACGTCAATGTATGGAGTGACCAAGGTTGCCGGCGAGCTTTTATGTGATTATTATTACAAACGCTTCGGCGTTGATACACGCGGAGTGCGGTATCCCGGAATTATCTCAAACGAGACGGTTCCCAGCGGCGGAACAACAGATTATGCGGTTCATATCTACTACGAAGCGATCAAAGAGAGAAAATACACTTGCTTTCTGAAAAAAGGTACTTTCCTCGATATGATGTACATGCCGGATGCTATCAAGGCTGCTATCGATGTGATGGAAGCAAACCCTGCAAAATTGATCCATAGAAATGCCTTCAATGTGACCGCCATGAGCTTCCCTCCGGAAATGATCGCAGTAGAGATAAAGAAATACATTCCGGAATTCACAATGGATTATGATGTTGATCCTATCCGCCAGGCAATTGCTGATTCTTGGCCTAACAGTATGGATGATAGTGCTGCTCGTGAAGAATGGGGTTGGGAACACGAATATGATCTTCCAAAGATGACAAAAGATATGATAGATGTACTCACGGAAAAGTTAAGAGTGAAGACTTAAGGGTGAAATCGAGTATCGCTGCTGAAAAAAGTTATGATTTTGCAATCAGGACTATTAATCTTTATAAATATCTTATTGAAAGGAAGGATGAAAGAATTCTTTCTAGGCAGCTTCTCAGAAGGGGAAAATCAATAGGTGATAATATCGAAAAGGCACTTGGTGCCCAATCTATAAAGGATTTTTTTGCAAAAGTATCCATTTCTTACAAGGAAGAAAGAGAAACTCATTATCGCATTCGACTACTCAGGGATACTGGATATTTACAAAGCGATGAAGTGGATTCTACTTTGCAGGATTGTAAAAAACTCTTTCAAATTATCGGTAGTATAAAGAAATCATCAGAAAATAAAGAAAAAGAATATACAAAAGAATGAAGAAAACTCTTAATTCAATTTGGAGGTACTATGTCTAATATGGGATACTATGAAGACAGGGTTAGAAATTTCGATTGGTCAATAGCTGAAAATGAACTTGAGTATAAGGATGGCGATGTCATAAATATCGGCTGGTACTGCACAGACCGCATCTGCGAGATTGGTAAAGCCGATAAAATGGCGCTCATTTGGGAAGGGCATGGAGATATGCAGAAAACCTATACCTTTGACGAGCTGCGCATTGCTACAAATACAATTGGCGCATTTCTTCGTGAGATCGGTATAGAAAACGGCGACCGTGTGTGCCTGTTCATGGATAAAATTCCTGAACTCTACATCGGTTTTCTCGGCGCGCTGAAGATTGGAGCAATTGCACAACCACTATTCTCTGCTTTTGGAGATGAGTCTTTACATGTAAGATTGGATAATGCAGAAACAAAAGCAATTATCACACAGAAAGGGCATGTATCTAAAGTAAGAAAAATTTTAGACCAAATGCCTTATGTGAAACACATTATTATTGTTGATTATGATGGCAGAAAACCACTTAGAGAAAGAGAGATTGCGTTCTCAATGGATAAAGCAGAACGAGTTGAAAATCTTGAAATTTTCCCTTCAAAAGCAGAAACTCCATCAGTCCTTCATTATACTTCTGGAACAACTGGTCAGCCAAAAGGTGTCAAACATGTGCATTACTCAATCATTTCCCAATATTTAACAACTAAGTGGGTTTTAGATCTTCTGGATGATGACATTTATTGGTGTACTGCAGACCCAGGATGGGTAACAGGAACTTCCTATGGCATAATTGGTCCCTGGAGTTTGGGTGCTACTCAATGCGTTCTTGATACGGGATTTTCAGCAGAAAGTTGGTATAAGTTTATTGAAAAGCATAGAGTTACAGTCTGGTATTCTGCTCCAACTGCTATTCGTTCATTAATGAGAGCAGGAGATGAGGTGGTTAAACAACATGATCTTTCTTCCCTTAGACATCTTGCCAGTGTGGGTGAGCCACTTAATGCAGAAGCTGTTATCTGGTCAGAAAAGGTTTTTGGAAAGCCTTTCCAAGATAATTACTGGCAAACAGAAACTGGCTCAATAATGATTTCCAATTATCCAGGAATGAAGGTTAAGCCAGGTTCAATGGGAAAACCATTCCCTGGTATTACTGCTACAGTTTTAAATCCAAAAACTTATGAACCATGGGAAGAATCTGGTAAAATTGGACTTATTGCTTTCAAGCCGGGTTGGCCCGCAATGTTGAGAACCTACTGGAGAAATGAACAAACTTTCAAAACCAAATTTAAAAATGGATGGTATATTTCTGGTGACCGAGCAAGAATTGATAAAGATGGATATTTCTGGTTTGTGGGACGTGATGATGATGTGATAAATACTGGTGGTCATCTTGTAAGCCCATTTGAAGTTGAATCTGCTCTTCTGGAGCATGAGGCTGTGGCTGAATCTGCAGTTGTAGCAAAACCAGATGAGATAAATATGGAGGTTGTAAAAGCATTTGTTCATTTGAATCCGGGATATGAAGCAAGTCCTGAACTTGAATTGAAAATTATGAATTTTATCCGCAAAAAATTATCGCCACTTGCAATGCCTCAAGAGATTGAATATGTGGATTCTCTTCCAAAAACAAGAAGTGGAAAAATTATGCGCCGTCTGCTCCATGCAAAAGAATGGGGCGAAGAGATTGGTGACACTTCAACCCTTGAAGACGATGAATAAAAATACATTCACCGCAGAGACGCAGAGGACGCAAAACAATTTATAATGGAGAACGGAGAAACAGATAATGGAGAGTGAAAAAGCGAAGACAAGATTTCTTCAAAAAGTATATAAAAAATAATTTGGTGATGATTTGTGAAAATTTGTGTTAATTTGTGGCTAAAAAATATTAGTGTCTTAGTGCCTTTGTGGCTAAATAAATTCCAAAAATAGAAATAACAAAGGAGAAAAAAATGGAAGACATGAAAGATATTTTGCTCGAGTATGTGATCGAAGAATATCTCGAGGATGAAGACGAAGAGATTACCTATGACACTCCGCTTATCTCAGGCGGAATCGTTGATTCATTCTCAATGGTCTCGCTCAAGCGTTTCGTTGAGAACAAGTACAAAATCTCCATACCTGACGATAAAGCGACACCCGAAGCCTTCGATACTGTCGAAAGCATCGTTGAACTGGTGAAAAAGTATATCAACTAAAACCCTTTGAGCCGTGAGGATATCCACGCGGTTCATTATTTTAATTTTAATAAGGAGTTACATAATGGCTTTTAGTGAAAAAATCAGAAATATCTACAAAGAAGAGTTGAAGGGGATTGAGGAAGCCGGAATCTTCAAAAAAGAGCGATACATCCACTCGCCCCAGGCAGCGGACATCGAAGTGGAATTCCCAAAAGGTTCATCTCTGAAAAAAGTGATCAATATGTGTGCAAACAACTATCTCGGGCTCTCCAGCCACCCGGAGGTGATAAAAGCTGCACACGAAGGGTTAGACAGCCGTGGTTACGGAATGTCCTCTGTGCGCTTCATCTGCGGAACTCAGGATATTCATAACGAACTGGAAAGAAAGGTCACTGAATTCCTTGGAACCGAGGATACAATCCTTTTCCCGTCCTGTATGGATGCAAATGCAGGTGTCTTCGAAGCAGTGCTTGGCAAAGAAGATGTCATGATCTCCGACCGACTTGTGCACGCCTCGATTATTGACGGTATCCGCCTTGCATCCGCTGAGCACGACACCTTTAAGCACTCTAATATGAAGCACTTGGAGAAAAAACTCCAACTCCACTCTGACAAATGTAGAAGAGTGGTCATTACGGACGGCGTGTTCTCTATGGACGGCGACACAGCAAAACTCGATGAAATGGTTGCACTTTGTGAAAAATACGATGCAATGCTCTTTGTGGACGACTCCCACGCGTCGGGCTTTATTGGCAAAACAGGGCGCGGCACTCATGAAAAGTGCGGAGTGGTAGGCAAGATAGATATTATCACCACAACCTTTGGAAAAGCTCTTGGTGGTGCGTCCGGCGGATGTGTGTCCGGCAGAAAAGAGATCGTGGAGATGTGCAGACAAAAAGCACGTCCCTACCTTTTCTCAAACACGATTGCTCCTGTGGTCGTTGCGGGTGTGATGAAGGTCTTTGACATACTTTCTGCAAGCACAGAGCGGAGAGATAAGCTTGAAGCGAACAGCACATACTGGCGCAAAGGACTGGAAGATGCAGGTTTTGTGCTACAGCCCGGCGATACACCCATTGTGCCTATTATGCTCTTTAATGCAAAACTCTCTCAGGACATTTCCAATGATCTCTATGAGAAAGGTATTTATGCGATCGGATTCTTCTTCCCTGTGGTAGCCAAGGGACAGGCACGTATCCGAACGCAGATCTCTGCAGGACACGAGAAGCACCATCTTGACAAAGCCCTCGGAGTATTTATCGAAGTGGGTAAGAAGTACGACATTCTCGGAAAGACCAAGCAAGAGATCATTGAGATGTATGGACTGTAAGTAGAAAAAGAAGTTATAAGAAAAAATTTGCCTTTGAGAGAGGGTGGGGTTTATTTTTTTTAAAGTAAAAACTTAGAACCCATGATTAACTAAATATCGTTGTTGGGTTAAGTTAAATCTGGAATCCTTATTCCTTAGGATTCCAAATACGATTGATAAATTAAGAGGATGATGATTTCAAGCGGAAAGAAAATCAGTTCAAATTTCTATTTCTATCCCAACAGGGCAGTGATCTGAGCCCATGACATCAGGAAGGATAAAAGCATTTTTCAGGTTGGGTCGCAACACATGTGAAATTACAAAATAATCAATTCTCCAACCTACATTTTTTGCCCTGGCGTTGAACATATAGCTCCACCAGGAATAATTTCCACCTTCTTGATTGAACTCCCGAAAAGTGTCGATAAATCCAGCATCGATTATGTACGAGAAATCTTCACGCTCCTCATCGGTGAAACCCGCATTGTGATGATTATCTTTTGGTCGAGCTAAATCTATTTCTTTATGTGCTACATTAAGGTCTCCGCAAACGATAACCGGTTTGTCAGCGTCCAAATTTTTCATATAAGCAAGAAAGTCTTTATCCCACAACTGCCGGTATTCAAGACGAGTGAGTCCCCTTTGAGAGTTCGGGGCGTACACATTCACAAGATAAAAATTATCATATTCCAGCGTGACGACCCTCCCTTCATTATCGTGCATGATCCCCATATCATTAAAAGCATTTAAGGGTTTTTCTTTGGTGAATATCGCAGTGCCGGAATAGCCCTTTTTCTCTGCATAATTCCAGTAGTCATAGTAGTGCAAAAAGTTCAACTCAACCTGATCGGCTTGAAGTTTTATTTCCTGCAAGCAGAGAATATCGGGATCTTCTTTTTGGACGAACTCATCAAATCCTTTTTTCAGCACAGCCCGAAGCCCGTTCACATTCCACGATATCATTTTATAGATTTTCACGCATTGCCCTTTTCGAGATCCAGTATCTTTTCACACATGAGCGCAGCGCTGTAAAGAGCATACTTTTTTTTGGTTGTGCTGAGCTGAGTGTAGCAGACAACGCTGTATGTCCACTCCAAAAGCGCAATAAAATATGGGATTATGTCCTTTTCAAAATATCGATCGTTGAATTTGTTTCAAGTGAACCCGAACAGAGGTAGGTGCATCCCTGTTCTGTGAATTCCTCTTTATGCCCATCTGCTTTTTTCAGGTGGCTGATGTGAGCAATTGCATCTTCCCGGTTTGAGGTAACAGTGAAGTGTTTTGGGAGTCCGGTAAGCCGGAGAACCTTTGCGACATCCCGATCCATATCGAACAGAATGAGCTTGCCGCCTTTGTTTCGGAGTTCTTTTTCTCTACGTAGCAGAGCCCGTATTCCTGCGCTGGACATATAGTCAACATTCCGGAAGTCAACTATCCAGTGAAAAGAGTTCGGATGCAGTTTTTCGGTTTGTTTCTCAAAAAGGCCAGCACCCAATCCATCGAGACGTCCTTTCAGGATCAGGCAGGGAATATCTTCTAGTAATTGAATCTTAATTTCGAACATTGGTACCCTCTTTGGGGGTTGAAGAATTATTCCTTTAAAAGATATTTCTCAATAGATAAGCGTTCCTGCGGAGTTGTCATAATTATTAGGGATGTTCCCTTCACGGCCGTATAGATTTCATTCGGGTTGTAAATCCATCCTATTTTTGTGTGAACTGCAAGGAGAAGTGTATCCTTAAATTGTTTTAAATTCAGGTCTTTTAACTGCTTTCCTTCAAAGGAATCAGGGAGCGGAATTTCTTCAATGCGAAGGTTCTTATTGGTGTCGCGAAGCATTGTATCCAGGAAAGTAACCACAGTCGGTCGTATCATTTCAGAAGCCATTCTCAGTCCGCCAATCAGTGTCGGGGAAACGACTGCATTTGCACCGGCTGTCTTCATCTTCTTCGCATTCATATTGTTATGACAGCTTGCCACGACCTTTATGTTCGGGTTCATCTGTCGCGCAGAAAGACTTATGATAAGATTTTTATTGTCATCATCCATTGCAGCAAAGAGCCCGATTGCTTTTCCAATTTCCGCTTTTTTCAGTACTGTATCCTCGATAGGATCTCCTTCAATATAAACCTGCCTCGGGAAGCGTTCCGACAGACGTAAGATCTGCTCTTCATTTTGGGCAATAACCACACTGTTTCTACCAGTTGCATATAATTCATTAATAATATGTAGACCAACCTGTCCCACACCGCACACAATATAATGATTTTTTAATCGTTCTATCTTTTTTTCCATCTTTCTTCTCCTGAAGGTCGCCTTTAATTCTCCTTCGACCGTAAAAGCAGTAATCGTTGAAAGCACGTAAGTGAGAATGCCAACACCAGTGAAGGCAATGATCATAGTAAAGATCCTGCCAAAGTTGTGTCCGGAAAGATCAATAATTTCAGAATATCCGATAGTAGAGATAGTGATAACGGTCATGTAAAGACAGTCCAGCATTGAATAATTGTCACCTGCAATGAACCAGTACACAGCAGTCGAGCCGAAAATAACGATCAGCAGTGCAGAACCTGCAAAGAGGAATTTTTTTAGAAGTTTAGAAGTAACATATCCTTTCATATAAGCAAACTCACTTATGGTTAATAGCCATTGATGGGACATGGAATGTCAATAAATTGATTTCATCTTCCAATTATTTGTAGTTTGCGATGGGCAGGTTAAGAAATATAAAATGAAAAATATAAAATGGAAAATTAAAAATATTAAGGCATCATAAGATCAATAATGTGATGGATTATTTGATAGCACACCAATAGAACCGTCAAAAGAAGTCTGCCATTCCCGAGCGTGCCAGCTGGCGGGAATCCAGGATGCACTCATATTTCAGAACAATATGAGAAATGCCCTTTCTTTTATTTTGTTACAAAAGAAAGAGCCAAAGAAAAACAATTTTCCTTGTTCCCCAACCCCAGTTTGGGAACGCAACATTAAATCCTAATCAGTTACTAAACAGGGGCTTGATAACGAGAATAAAAAATTTCATTGTCCAGTTATTTGTTCGATAGAATTATTGACAGGAAATACTACTCCCGGCAAATGGAGAGACGCTGCGCCCGTAGTTCAACTGGATAGAGCAACGGACTTCGGATCCGTGAGTTGGGGGTTCGACTCCCTCCGGGCGTGCCATTTTATATTATGAATACAAAAGGTCTTTTTATAACTTTTGAAGGTATAGAAGGTTGCGGGAAAAGCACACAAGCAAAGCTTCTAACGGAAGAACTCCGCTCATTTGGGCAGAGCGTTTTGCTAACGAGAGAACCGGGAGGTCCACGAATCTCCGAAGAGATCAGATCCCTTCTTCTTAATAAAGAATTTACTGAGATGAACCGGCTTACTGAAATATTCCTCTATATGGCAAGCCGAGCCCAGCATACCCTCGAATGGATCATTCCTGCTTTACAGGAAGGGACAATCGTTATCAGTGACAGGTACTATGATTCCACCTTCGCCTATCAGGGAGCAGCCCGTGAAATTCCGAAGAAAGACATAGATATCATAAATACGATCGCCACAACTGGACTAAAACCCGATGTGACATATATTGTTGATGTCCCTGTCGAAATCGGTCTTGA
>JAUWPE010000188.1 GCA_030611765.1 Candidatus Cloacimonadota bacterium
TCTCAAATCATAATGTATATGTGGTTTTTTATGTGGTGGATTACCTGCAGGAATAAAATAAATTTTATCCAGATGAAGCTTTTCGCGGCAATATTCTGCCATCCTAAGGTGGCCGCAATGGATTGGATCAAAGGTGCCACCAAGTATTCCCAATCTCATTATCAGTTCGTTATGTGAGCGTTTATTTTTTCTATGAATGGATGTTCGGGATACTGTGAAGAGAATTGTTTCCCAATATCAGCGAGTTTGTCCCAGTTCTTCTTTTTAATATAGATATTCGCAGCAAGTTCAAGGGAATTTTCTTCGATCTCTCCGGTAATATTCTCATCAAATATTTCGTTAAGATACATCAATGATGCATTATAGTATCCCATCATATAATAAATATGAGCATTGAGATATTTTTTTTCCAGCAGCTTATTAGTGCAGGTGGTTCTCATGTTTTCAACTTTATCGATGAGTTCAGATTTTGGATACTGAGCAATAAAATGATTGAATTGCTGAAGTGCATTTACCGTTTCCTGCTGATCATACGCAGGTGGATAAGACAATTTAAACCAGGCAGTGCCAATCTTGTAATTTGCATCTTCATTATATTGAGAGTATGGGAATAATCGCATGAGTTGCTCATATTCGAAGATTGAGTCTTCATACAGACGCATGTTGTAATAACAGTTTGCAAGTTGGTACTGAGCTCGTTTGACCAGAGTATCCCCTTTGCTCATATACGTAATGATCTCATAAATATCTCGGGCTTTGCTGAATTTTCTTTTTTGATACAGTCCATCAGCTTCTATCATTTTTTCATGAGGATTGAAGTCACCTTTTGGAAGTTCAAAGGGACGCTCAAATGTGACATTTTCTTCCTCTTCATCCCAGTTCATGGGTGAAGGTGCTTGCGCAAATAGAAGATTCATAAAAATTATCGAAGTAAAGATAAGCAATATCAGGGTGGGTAGCACATATTTTTTCATATTATCTGTTCTCCAGCATAACAATTCTTTCACGCACGATATCCAGACGTTCATAATCAGGATACTGTTTTTGGATTTCTCTGAGCTGAGTAAGAGCGCCGGTATATTGCTCCATTCCAATCAGGCAGAGTGCAATTTTAAGTTTTGCGTCAACGACTTTATTGGATTCCGGATAATTAATTACCACTTTATCAAAGATGAAGATAGCAGTTTCAAACTGATCAAGAGAATAATAACATTCACCGATCCAGTACTGTGCATTTGCAGCGAGATCATGTTGGGAATATTCTTTGATAAATTCGGAGAAAGTGGAGATTGATTTTCTGAAATCCTTATCTACGTAATACTGCCGTCCTGTCTGATAGAGTTTTTCCGGTGTGATCTCGTCTGATTCTGTTTTGGGCTTAGTCTGAGTTTGGTCTGCAACAGCAGGATATGATTTAAGCTGAGTCAGAATTTTGCTTTGGGCTTCGATCTTAGAATCGAGAGTGCCTACTTTCACTTCTAAGTTTGATACTTTGGACTGGAGCACTATTATCTGATTAAGTTTACTGTTAAGCATCTGAAGATCTCCGGAAAATTGCTTTTCCTGCTGGTCTATTGCATCAGAATTCATTTTTATAACTTCAGCGAGATACTGGATCTGTTGCTCGTTTTTGCTTACGGGCTGCTGAATTTCAGTATATGGCTTTTGTTGTGCACAATGAGCCAGAAGAAGTAAAAGCAATAAACCGAATACATATATTTTTTTCACCGTTAACCCCCATAGTGTTCGAAGAATATTTTATAAGCTTTATAGGTTGAGTAAATATCTCCCTTGCTGGAAATCTCAAAAGGAGAGTGCATTGCAAGAAGAGGTGTTCCGCAATCAATGACTTCTGCGTTGTGCTCAGCCATAAATTTTGCGATCGTACCACCGCCTCCCACATCAACTTTTCCAAGTTCTCCGATCTGCCAGTTGATATCATGCGAATTAAAGAGTGCACGCAGTTTTGCAATGAACTCGGGATGTGCATCGTTAGAACCGCTTTTTCCTTTTGAGCCGGTAAATTTTGTCAGGCATACTCCATAACCGAGGAGAGGTGCGTTCTGTTTTTCGTGAACATCTTTGAAAGAAGGATTTATTGCTGCGGCCACATCACCAGAGAGAATATTAGTTTTAGTTAACACTTTTCTCAAAATTTTAGAACTGTCATATCCCTGAAAATCAACGATATCAGCAATAAAATCAAGAATGAAATCCGAACGGGCGCCTGTATTACCCTCACTGCCGATCTCTTCTTTATCAGCAAGAAATACGATTGAGGGAAGAATTGGTTCTTCGCCATCCAGCAATGCACGGAGAGCCGTATAGGAACACACCCTGTCATCCTGTCCGTAAGCACCTACCATGCTGGCATCAATGCCAACATTTTTACTCGAAAAGGCAGGTACGATTTCAAGCTCAGCACTGATTAAATCTTCTTCAATAATACCATATTTTTCATGAAGGATGTTCAGGCAGTTCAATTTTACATTATCTTTTATCTCGTCATCATGAAAAGGTATTGAGCCAAAAAGGAGCTGGAGTTTGTCTGCATCAATAGCTTCAGTTATCTTTTTCTTGTTGTAGTCTTTTGCAAGATGAGGAAGCAGATCGGCAAAAGTGAAAACCGGATCGCCGTCATTATCGCCAATAGAAATATCGATGCGAG
>JAUWPE010000156.1 GCA_030611765.1 Candidatus Cloacimonadota bacterium
CATGCTCACTTAACAATATTGCCAAACACGCCGGCACGCAAGCATTATTGAAGTGTTGCTGTTTCCATTTCATTTTCAATATTTTTTCACCTCACAAGCAGGCATTTTTTCACTGATTCAGTTTTGCCATTAATACTCAACTTGTAGAAATAAATTCCCGGGTTCACTTCCTTACCTACTTCATCCATACCATCCCAAACCACTTCATTAATTTTTAATTTTAAATTTTGAATTTTTAATTTTCTAACAAGCTGTCCTTTTATATTGTAAATATTAATTTGTGAAAATTCGTGTAAATTAGTGGTTCCATAATAAGACATTGTTGTTGAATGTTTGAAGGGATTGGGAAAATTACAGAGTTTATAAGAATTAGTCTGTGGTACTTCAGGATCGACCTCCACAACAATATGAAGATTTTCATAATAGTTGAAAGTGCCGTCATAATTACCTAAAGCCAGATCGATATCACCGTCATTATCCATATCGACTAGAGCAGGAGTAGTATTTTGTCCTCCTGAAATTCCTGAAACGAAATAAGGATTCTCTGTCCAGTTACCTTCAATATTTTCGAAGAATTGCAATTCACCGCTTATATCACCCGTTACAATATCCAAGCTGCTATTCATGCTGAGATCGCCTACAGTCGGAGCGCAATCAGTGCCGACATCAATACTTCCGAAATATCCTGCTACCTCTACCCAATCCGGTGTAGAGGGAGTGCCCTGATTCTCGAAGTAGAAAAGATTTCCATTTTCGTTACCTGCAACGATATCCAGGTCATTGTCATTATCCATGTCAACAAGGCGTGGAGCAGACCAACCTCCCAATGAGACAAAAGAAAGCACATCGCTTTCAAAAACATAACCGAAGCCGGTGTTTCGATGAAAATAGAAATGTCCGCTTAGATCTCCAACGATTGCATCCGGCAGTCCGTTATTATACACATCTCCAAGCGTGATCGCGGAATAAATAGAATGGTCGATGCTTGCAAAATAGGCATTTTCCTCTTCCCAGGCAGGTGCATACGCTGTGCCAACATTTTCAAAATATTTGATATCTCCAAGCTGACCTCCGCTTACCATGTCAAAATCTCCATCTCCATCAAAATCATAGAAAAAGGGATTACTTGCTCCGCCCACATCGAGCACTCCACCGAAAAGTGTTGTATTCACGAGCCAAGATGGTATTGTAGGTGTTCCATTGTTCTCATAATAATGCAAAGGACCTTCTGCAGTGCCAAAAATTAGGTCAATAGTTCCATCTCCGTTAAGGTCTGTTAATCCCGGTGAGTTCCAGTAGGTGTCGCTTCCCAAACCTGTGAAAACATATTCATTTACTACCCATACTCCGCTTTGAGGAGTACCGTTATTTTGATAGTAGACAAATCCATGCACATCTCGACCAACTACAATATCCTGATCACCATCCGCATCCAGATCGCATAAATTCGGATATGCATACAATCCAACATCTCCAATATACATAGTATTGATCTCTGAGAATTGTGCTGATTCAGGAGTTCCGGTATTCAAATATATTTTTACTCCTCCATTTTCACTTAATCCGATAACCATATCCAGGTCATTATCATCGTCCACATCTGCAAGATCGGGAACAGGATTCTGTCCTGCATTTAATCCTGAGAAGAAATTATTAACCTTCTGAAAAACCGGAAAGTACATATTCGCGATATTCTCAAATAAATTCAAACCTGTATAACCACCTGCAATAAAATCCAGATCTCCATCATTATCCAGATCAGCGCACACGCCCATTTCTGCATCGAGGAAAGAGATACCTGTAAAAATTTCAAAACCTGGTGCAAAAGCTGGATTTGTCGGCGTTCCTAAATTCTCTATATAAACGGGAGCATCATTTATATTTCCCAATATCATATCCTGATCACCATCTGCATCCAGATCTGCAAAACGGGGTTGAGAAAAAGGCAAACTCGGCACACCGCTTGAGTTAAAGATCTCATCATTCTGCTGCCAGGGTTGTGCTGTTAAAGTGCTTGTAATAAAGAATCCCAGTAAAAAGCTAAGTACAATTATTTGTTTCATTTTTATGTCCTTTTTTTATCATTTGATACTTTCTCATCCTAAACTAAAATCACAATTTACACCTGAAGGTAACCACCTGGGCAATTGCTTCATTATTCATATTCTACTATCCTCTTACAAAAATCGTAAAGATCGATCTTATCTTCATCAAAGAAAGAGAGGTTTTGATAAATATGGTAAAACTCCGGCCCTATGATACCTGGGTATTGCATAACATTGTAAAAAATGTAGAGAAATTCCCGCCATGGATTATCTACAGCAAAACTAATAATTTCTTCGATATAACTGTAAAAGAACATTTCTGGTATAAATCCTTGATCGGAAGGTGGCCAATAAATAGATAAGCCACCTGCTGATTCCCATGCTGAACCATTTCTCATATACACAATTGCATTATCAATTTCATACATGACTTGCACAGCTTTTGCTTGAATCTGTGCAAAGGAAACCGTATCCAAAATTGTTTCAACTAATTCTTTCACTGCATCACTTACCGCAGGTATTTTGTCTAATCTAAGTGTGGATAGTGTGATCGTAGAATCGGTGGAATGTTTTTCGTAATAAGAATCATTCATCTCTATTCCAAGTTCCTCTGCGGTTATTGATGGGTCGGAGATGATTGTCTGTATTATTCCTGTGAAATCCCATGTCGTACCAAGGTTTTCAGAACCTACAACAATATCAATTGACGCATTCCTAAGCTCATGCATTACTTCAATCATTTGCATGACACAGGCATTTAATGCCAGCAGATCAAAATGTACACCTGATCCATGCAATGCACTCACTACTCCTTTTACTGTCATGAAATCGCCATCGCTGGTTTCATCTATCATCATACCCTGCCAGCCATACCCGTGATCTGCGAGCATCAGCGCATAATGGTCAGCAGGATAGTTTGCAGCAGCCCATGTAATAAATGACTGAAGCGTTGCCGGATCAGACATATCTACTTCTCTCCCGCCCTGACCATCTCCCCAGTCAGAGATTGCATTTTCGGGTGTCGGCTCCATTGCTGGAGTGTAATAGAATCTGTGAGCGATTTCCCATCCGCCAAAATCATCCATGTGCGGATATCTGTCGAACTGAATAATAATATTTACCTCGTCATTACTTCCCACTTCTGCGGCTATGATATTATAAAAAGCAGCAATGAAGTCTTGCTGCATACTTACTTCATCCCCATCAAGATACATCATAAAAGTCCATACTTTCTTTTGCAGATCGGGCTGTGTGCTTTTACAGCATCCGAATAATGCAAGTGAAAGTAGTAAACCAATTATTATAATCTTTTTCATTTGTTCTCCTTTGCAAAAAAGAATTTCAATTTTTCTGATAGGAAATGCATCAAAGTTGTCAAGTTGTTTGGTTTAGCTATTGGTAGGATTGTTGAATTATTTGACAAAAAACCGACCTTATCCTGGTTTCATTACATGAAATTCTACCAAAGCACATTAAAAAATGATCTCGGCATCATTACTCTCACTTTTTCGGATGAGGGTTTGCACACGATATTCCTCAATGAAAATAAGGGAAATATCGTATTCGAACTGTCAAAAGAAAATCAATACTTAAAACAACTCAAAGAGTATTTTGCCGGAAACAGGAAACAGTTCGATCTTCCTCTTGTTCTTATAGGAACGCCATTCCAGACAAAGGTATGGGAATATATTCAGCACATCCCCTATGGCGAAACTCAAACCTACAATGAAGTTGCTCAAGGTATAGGTCATCCAAACGCACAGCGCGCAGTAGGAAATGCACTTCATGTCAATCCGATCCCTCTTATCGTTCCCTGTCATCGTGTCATCCGTTCGGACGGCGGATTGGGTGGTTTTGGTTTAGGAATAGATGTGAAACAAAAATTATTAGATCTCGAAAGACAACATTTATGATAAAAAGAAAGAAAACCAGACAAATCTCAGTTGGGAAAGTAAAGATTGGCGGCAATGCACCTGTTTCGATTCAGTCAATGACCAATACGGACACCCGGGATGCAGAGAAAACACTCGATCAGATCCGGCAATGTGCAACTCACGGGTGCGATATTATTCGGGTTGCTTTACCCGACATGAAAGCTGTTGAAGCCCTTCCTAAAATTATCACTGAATCCCCTATTCCGATTATTGGTGATATTCATTTCAACCACGAGCTTGCGATCAAAGCAATCGAAAAAGGCGTTAA
>JAUWPE010000076.1 GCA_030611765.1 Candidatus Cloacimonadota bacterium
GAAAAATCCTCAACCTGGTTTGGATCAAAAGGCAAACCTTTATCTTTAACGATAACCTTGAACTCCACCGGAGTAAGCTCGCAGATCACATCAAATGATGCATCTTCATCTGGCAAAAAAGCATGCTTTACCACATTTGAAATCGCTTCTTCAACTGCGACATTGAAAAAGGTAATATCCTTCTGCGAAAACTTTGCCATACGAGCCAGCTCGTTTATAAATGCCTGAGCTGCCGACAGATAGGCAAGCTCAGCAGGCAGATGCAATGTTGATATCTTTTTATCTTTCATGGAACCTCCGCTTTAGAGAGTTCCATTTCTTAAATTGCACATTAAATGTCAATGTAAATTTTCAGGATATTTTTTCAATTCAATTACCATTTCCAATCGAAGCTCGACTTGACACTATATTTTTATAATATCTGCTAAGTTACTTCAGTTACTATAAATGAAAAAAAACACACTTGTCACTCTGAGCTTGCGAAGAGTCTCCCTGTTCGTTGATCTGAACATTTTTGCGAGATTCTTCGCGGAGTTTATACTGAGTGAAACGAATGTGCTCAAGAATTTATCCCGTTAAATCTTTTTTTGTATTTTACCCTGTTAAATAAAATCTCCGATTTTCCCGAAGTGATTTAACAGGGTGAACTGGGATGACAATTTTATTAAAGGAAAAACACACTTGTCACTCTGAGCTTGCGAAGAGTCTCCCTGTTCGTTGATTTAAAAATTTCTGGGAGATTCTTCGTTCCGCTGCGCTCCACTCAAGAATGACAATTTTCTTTTTATGGTTTGTTTTTTTATCAGCGTTCAAAGATGTCCTGCTTTCCATGTCGAATTCCGATTTTTCGGAAAAAAACGGGACTGCTACGCAATAACTAATCAAGAACGAGCCATAGAATTTCCTTTAAAAAAGATAGCACTTCGAGAGTTTATTCTTGAGTATCAAAGCTTTAATGTAAGCTGCTCTGGAAGATTGATCTCGTCTTTCTCAAGCTTTGAAACGCTTATCCCGAGCAATCTTATACTGCATTTTTTCACAAGCGTTTCCTCCAAGAGAGAATTGACTGTGCTGATGATAACCTCTTTATCTTGTGTCGGTTTGAGTATCGTTCTACTTCTTGTCGCCTGATAGAAATCCGGGTATCTTATTTTTAGAGTTATCGTTCGTCCGGCGACATTATGCTTCTTCAATCGTTCTTCAATTTTCGCAGCACATTTTTCCAAATATTCCTTCATTTTATGTAGATCATCGATATCTTTTGCAAAGGTATTCTCATGACCAATTGATTTTATTTCCCGTTCGGTTGTGACTTCTCTTTTATCAATCCCTCTAACGATGTAGTAATAATATTTTCCGACTTTTCCGAAAAGACGTACTAATTCTTCGAGAGCCCTGGCTTTCAAATCCTTACCTGTATGGATTCCCAGCATCTGCATTTTCTTTTCTGTCACTTTGCCGATACCGTAGAATTTTCCGATGGGAAGCCCTTCCAGCACTTCTTTTGCTTTATCTGGAAGAATGACTACCAGTCCATCCGGCTTATCCATATCAGAAGCTATTTTTGCCAAAAACATGTTATAGGACACTCCAGCAGAAGCAGTTAATCCCGTTTCCCGAAAAATCCTTTTCTTGATATCTTTTGCAATAAGTGTTGCTGATTTCATACCTTTCTTATTATAGGTTACATCAAGGTATGCCTCATCAATGGAGACAGGTTCGACAAGGTAGGAATACTCATTAAATATATTTTTTATTTGTTTCGATATCTGTTTATAGACGTCATGCCTGCCGTGTACGAAGATTGCATGTGGGCAGAGTCTGTATGCCACAGCGCTCGCCATTGCAGAATGTATGCCGTATTTTCGGGCTTCATAGGAACAAGTGGCGACAACTCCCCTACTGTTCGGATCGCCGCCGACAATGAGTGGTTTGCCCTTATATTCAGGATGATCACGCACTTCCACTGCTGCAAAGAAAGCATCCATGTCTATATGTACGATCTTTCGAATGGGTTTTTCTGGTTTCATTACACTACCTGTACATGGAATTCATAATTAACATATTTTTTGCCTTCTTTTTTAAATTTTAAGATTCTGAATTTTTTCTGATCATTTAAAAATTTTCAATCTTACAATCCTTCAGATAAATCTTTCTATTCATGATTTCGACTTTCTACAAGATCAATCGTATTTATATCGTCAACTTTTTTGTATTTCAATATATCCCAGAAGAACGGTGTAAGTGTAATAAATTACATTTTCTTGACTGGATGATAGGTTAAATCAAAAAAGGAAAGTAATCAATTTGGTGAGAGGTGTCATGAAAAAAATAAGTCAAATATTAATTATTGGATTAATTACCATTTTATTCGCGAGTTGTACCAATCATGATCTTGCTCAAGAGAACGCTCAGTTAAAACAAATGCTCGCAGTACTTGAAGAAAAACTGGAAGTATCCGATCAAAAATACGACGATCTTGTCACAACGCTTAGTGAATGGGCAGATGAGGCGATAGTTATCTGTAATATGGATGGTCAAGTCGTAAATGCAAATGAGAAGTATTGCGACCTTCTGGGCTATTCTCTTGCAGAACTACAGGAAAAGACCTATCAGGAAATCACTCCTAAAAAGTGGTATGCAATGGAAGATAGTTTGAGAGATAATCAGGTTTTTGTACGAGGATACTCTGATATTTATGAAAAGGAATATATCGGCAAAAATGGAAAGATCGTTCCAATTCGAACCCGTGCATGGTTACTAAAAGACCAGTCCGGAAATCCTTCAAGATTTATCGGTCTTGTGAAAAAATTCTAATTAATATACTCAAGTTTTGCAGGAGTGGAAATCACTTATGCGTTCTCAAGCAGGGCAGCTTGTGTAAAAAATGGTTTCTTTAAGATATACCGACCCCCATCCCTAACCCTTCCCCCTTTCGATGGGGAAGGGAACTGCCTGCGGCAAAAGGAGATAGATTCTCCCCCGAAATGGGGGGAGTTAGAGGGGGTTGAGAAAATATCGAGCATTTCAATCGTTTTCACACAGTCTGCGGGGCTTGGGAACGAGGCAAGAAAGCCATCCACAAACGCATTGTTATACGAATTATTCAATACTAATTTTAACATCATTACTTATTATTGCTTCAACAGTTTGTACTCTTATAAATCCAAATTTTTCATAAAGTTTCACGGCTGGTTTTGCTGATTCATAGACTGTTAAATAACAAGAAATCAAGGGCTCAGTTGAAAGAAATAATTGCAGCAAATATTCTCCAATCGATTTCCTTCTATAATCAGGATGAACACAGATTGAATAGAGATATTTCTTGTTTTTCTTTGGAATTAAATAACCAATACAAGAACCAATAATATTGT
This sequence comes from Candidatus Cloacimonadota bacterium, assembly GCA_030611765.1. GTDB lineage: Bacteria > Cloacimonadota > Cloacimonadia > JGIOTU-2 > JGIOTU-2 > Celaenobacter. The sequence goes on from JAUWPE010000076.1 coordinate 3,375, forward strand.
CTTTATTATGACAAATATAGATGATTTTTGGAATTGGTGCTTTATGAAACGATTGAAGTATGTTTTCCCAATTACTGTTCATATAATCTTTATCATCAGAATAACAGAGATAATGAAAATCAATCAACTCTTTATAATCACTTATGTTTTTTGAAATTGTGAAATTTGAATTTAACTTAGGATTAGGTTTATGAAAATTTTTATTGCATTCATATTGATGCATAAAATCAATCCCCTTGAGTCTATTTAGAATATTCTTCGAATCGAAGCAATGTAAAAATGTTAAATAGTTTTGATTACTATTTTTTATCAATTCTGAAATATTATCAAATAGTTGCTCATTAAAATCACCTTTCCAATTAGAACTTAAATACAATTTTATTGATATTTTTTTATTAAAAACTTCTAAATGAATGAAACCGAGATAGAGATTATTATCTGTAATTAAATAAATCTCATCATTTTCATTGATATATCTAATAATTTTTTCTTTTACTCCTGATTGAATTTGATCACTAAACTCTATCAGGTTGTTAAAATCTATTAAATGTTTCTTTAGCTTCATTAATTTTTTTCCTTTATTCAAAATCAATTTCGTATCACATTTCTATCTGCTTAATAATTGTTTTCCTTTTTCGGATAATATACGATAATCCCCTTTACGAACCGTCCATCCCTTATCATCAAAATAGGAGAGAAGCAGCAGGCAGATCTTTCTGTTTGCTTGTAACTGGTCACGAAAATCAGCAAGGATCAGCTTGTCATTTTTCTTGAAATGCTGCAACAAAACCTTCTCCGCTTTTTTTATGATCTCAGCATGAATAAACGAACCCTCAATTGTGAAGATTTTCTTATTTTCGATGAGATAGCTGAGGATATTATTCAACTCTTTTGATGAAATCTGCTCGCCTTCTGCAAATGCTCTTATCTCATTTATCATCGGCACTTTCATTCCGAAATTCAGCAAGTACTGATCTACTTTTTCAATCTTCTGCATTTCCTCATGCGAAAGTGTGACTGCCCTATCTAAAAGGGCAAAAGTTCCATTAACTTTGGCAAGTTGGTTATCCCGAACCGTTTCTTCTAATAGTATTCCCAATAGCGTACTGTCATTGGCATTTTTCATATTCAACATACTGCACATTTCATCGAAAGTTTTTCCTTTTTTGATGAGTGGATTTTCTTTATGATGAGCGGTAAGGAGTTTAATTATTTCTGCTCGTATAAGGTCAATCCTGGAGCGTGTGATGAGCAACAATTCTTTGTTAAACTCCCTTGTTTCAATATCTTCAGGAAATGATTTTCTAATGATCTCAAGAAGCTCTTTCTCGGTTTTGTTAGATATTTCAGATAGAGAGGAGAGGGAAACCGCATGTGGCTGTTTTCTTACTTCTTCAGCAAGAAATTCGGATAAACCACCTTGAGCAATTGTTTTCAGATGATTGATAATTTTTTGTGTTCTCTTTTTATGATGAAGAGGATATGCATCGAGAATTTTTCCACCGCCAAGTGTGATATCGCTGGATGTACTTCTTATGATAAAAGAATCTCCAAAAATGGGAAAACACTCTTTTTCAAGATGGATCTGCACCAGTCCGATCTCTCCGCCCTGTAATGTATCCTTATCAAGCAGATGTATTCTTGCCTGATCTTCAAAAGTTCCCATTAGAAAGAGAGCATGATTCCAAATCCCGAATGTTCTCTCGTGTTCAAACAAAGTGAGTTCTGCATCGATCATTTTTGTTGGCTTGATCACCCTCTCAGAAACCAGCATTCCCCTTGTAAAATCCTGAATATCTAATCCGACCACGTTAAGAGAAGCCCTCTGTCCTGAATATATTTCTTGAACTTCCTGCCCGTGGTGTTCGAGCTTTCTGATCCGCAACTCTTTGTTTACTGGAAGCAAATATAATGAAGTCGTTTTTGTTGCTTTTCCTTGCAATACAGATCCGTTGATAACCGTTCCAAATCCCTGCACACTGAATATTCTATCGATATACATTCTGAAAAAACAACCGCCCGAACGCTGCTCAATATTTTCTGTGATGTTAATGATCTCTTTCTGTAATTCCTCAATTCCGGTATTATTTTTGACTGAAGTTCTGATAATTGGTGCATTTTCCAGAAATGTTCCGCCTACGAATTCACTTATCTCAAGTTCAACGAGTTCTAAAATTTCTTCATCGACCGTATCACTTTTCGTGAGAGCAATTATGCCATTTTTGATCCCAAGAAGCTCCATAATGTGCAGATGCTCCCTTGTTTGCGGCATGATACTGCTGTCTGCAGCAATTGTAAAGAGCACAAAATCGATGGTGCTGGCGCCAGAGATCATCGTATTGATAAAATCCTTATGACCGGGCACATCGATAATGCCAATGCTGTTCCCATTTGGTAGATCGAGGTGTGTGAAACCGAGATGGATCGTTATCCCGCGCTGCTTTTCATCCTTGTGAGTGTCGCAATCAAAATTCGTCAGAGCTTTAATAAGAGCAGTTTTCCCGTGGTCAACGTGACCGGCAGTGCCCATTATCAAATGTTTCATGTTATGTTTGGATCATTTTCTTGATCTGCTTTACAATCTCGGTTGCCTGATCTTTATCAAGAGTAAACATATCAAAAAGTAACGAACCTTCTCTGAGAATTCCAAGGATCGGTTTATCTAATTGTAGCAATTTATGATATAGCTGCTCGGGAGAAAACTTAGTTTTCGTAAGACCGAGCTGTACTGCATAGCTGGGAATTTCAACCTGCGGAAGAGTTCCCCCACCGCAACGTGCAGCATTTTTAACAATCTTATTGGGAATTTTCTCTTTTTTTAGGAGTTCGGAGAATTTTTCTGCTTTTTCGCGAAGCTCATCTTTTGATTGATCCAGCATGCGGAAAACAGGTACGTTTTCAGTAATAGTTTCATCTTTCAAATAGCAGCGGAGCACTGTAGAAAGTGCTGCAAGGGTCATTTTACCCACGCGAAGCACACGCATGAGCGGCGACTTCCTTAATTTTTGGATGTACTCCTTTTTTCCAGCAATAATACCCGCCTGCGGACCGCCGAGTAGTTTATCACAACTGAACATCACGAGGTCCGCTCCTGACTGTAGTGCAGAACGAACATCCGGCTCGGTTTCCAGAGGTAATCCTTTCGGCTTACGCAGCAGTCCTGACCCTAAATCATATATGCAAACAAGTCCATGAGCATGAGCGCATTCAGTTAGCTTCTCTATCTCTACATCTTCAGAAAATCCCTTAATGTAATAATTTGATTTATGAGCTTTGAACAATACCGCAGTTTCTTCCGTGAGTGCTGCTTCGTAATCTGAAAGACGTGTACGGTTTGTCGTTCCCACTTCAACCATTTTTGCACCGCTTTGCTGCATGATGTCCGGTATTCGGAATGATCCGCCTATCTCAATAAGCTCACCTCGTGAAATTACTGCTTCTTTACCTGCACAGAATGTACTGAGAGAAAGATAAACGCCGGCAGCGTTATTATTCACCACAACTGCGTCCTCAGCTCCTGTGATGAAGGTAACAAGATCTGTGATATGATCTTCCCTGTGTCCTCGCTTCCCCTTTTCCAGATCGAACTCAAGATTTGAATATCCTTCAATTATTTTTGCAACCTCTTCTGTGAGTGCAGAACCCAAAGGTACGCGTCCAAGATTTGTATGCAGGACAATGCCGGTTGCATTTATCATTGGTTTTAATGAGCAAGTGCCAATATGATACACTTTTTGTCTGATCCGGTTAAGTATTCTATCATTTTGAGGTAGCTTTTTCCCCTTCATAACAGCATCTCTTATTTCGCCAAGCACTTTACGGATTGAAAAAACAGCAAGCTCTTCTCCATATTCAGAGATGAGCTTCTTTATTTCGGAGTTTTTCATCAATGTATCAACTCCGGGAATTTTTCTGAGTTCGCTCTTATCCATTAGACATCCTTTTTGTAAATAAAAAAATGGCCGAGAGGGTAGGAATCGAACCTGCCATAAACGGTGTTATCCGCTCACTACTGATTTTGAAGACCAGCTGGAACACCAGTTCCTTCCTCTCAACCGAAAGCTATTTTATGTTATTGAAATACACTATTTCATGAAGACCATTGATCTGGTCTGTGAAATGGAATCTCCTTGTAATCTATAGAAATAAATTCCGCTTGCAACTGCTTTATTATTCTGATCAAAGCCGTTCCACGCGATCTCACCTTCAGCGCTATCAAGTATGAATTCTTTAACCATATCACCTTTTACGTTATAGATCGTGATGACAGCATTTTTGTAATTTTTGGGCAAAGAATAGGATATTGCAGTAGAACCATTGAAAGGATTTGGCGTATTCTGCCTGACATATATCATGTTGCTGTGAGGGTCATCGACAGAAATCTGCTGATGATAGTATAAAGCACCCATATCTACGATCGTGCCGTCAGGATCAGGAGGTGAGGAAGGATCGCCGGTATCGATACATGGTGAAGTTTCCTGTAAGCTCCAGTCCGCAGTCAAGCCGTTATAGGCATTACCATCTCCGGCAGTTGGATTTACAAATTGAGGATCATCGCTAATATTACCGGTTCCGGAATAACCACCTGAGATACAGGAATAGTTCACAATCGGATTACTACTAAAGGTTGTGAAGATCAAGCCGTCATGAATAATGATCGTATTTTTCACGTTCGGATAAGAGGAAAGCAAGTATATGCAGGCGTAATTAGCGAGATTATTTGCAATTGTATTATTGATGAGAGTGGCATTAGAGCCATTCTTCATTACGATTGCACCTGCAAAGATCGCTTCGTTATTCACAATGATATTGTGTGAAATCTCAACTGCAGCATTATCAAGAGCAATAGCACCAGTAGTTACTGAGCTGTAGTTGTTTGAAATTGTGTTACCCATGATAAGCACATCACTTGCATCCAGCACAGTAATAGCAGGTCCTTTTTGAGAGGTGTTTGTATTTTCATAAAAAGTGCTGTTCAGCACATCCACAGAAGAATTATCAATATCCACTGCGCTTTCTGTTGAACCCGTGAGATAGCAGTAAGCTATCAAGTTATCTTCCTGGCTATCAATGATCTTTATTCCTTTCCATTGATCGTCGGTTGAGAAGTTTATCAAACCACGTCCAGAACCTTGTGCTTCTATTCTTCCGTTAATCTGGATCTTGCTGTTATTATTCACGACAATATTCGTGTTTGGCTCTATCGATAAAACTGTACCTGACGGAACTGTCACATCTCCGGTAATAGTATAGGTTCCATAAGTAGGAGACCATGTACCTGCTGCCTGACCTGAGACATTCGAAGGATCGATCACAGTGATAAAATCTTCCTGCAGAAGCTCATCACTATCAGCCCCTTCATACACTGTAAGAGAAACATCGTATGAACCAACTATTGTGAAATCCCAGACCGGGTTTTCTTCGTAGCTGTCAATCGTGCCATCATTATTGAAGTCCCATTCCCATGCGTCGGGTGCTCCTGATGATGTACTTGTGAATTGCACTGTAAGTTCCGGAGGTCCCTGTGTGATGTTCGCATCAAAATTGGCATATAATCCTAAAGACAAAATTGCAGCATCGAGGGCAGCGCTTACACCACTCACCGGGTTGTCTCCATAAAATAATTTATACTCTCCACCGATAACAGCAAAGAATGGTACGTATCCGTTTCCATATTGACCGTAATAGGGATCGATATCATAAGAATAATAATAGGTTGCTCCATAAGAAGTCCAGTTGTTTTCAGATAGAATATAGCAATGCCCTGTTCCCTGGTAGTTTTGCCAGATAGTTTCTAATTGCGGCGCCGCCGCTACACAGCCACCTCAACCAGCACCTCCCCAGAAAAACACGATCGCTTTTTCTGCGTCGATGAGATCGTAGATAGTATGAGATGTTCCTGTGTTATCAGTCCACCCGAAGTTCGAAACAACATCCCCTACCTGATATGCAGCAAAAGCTGTTGTTGAGAGAAGCAAGAAAAATAAGAGTACAGCTATTTTTTTCATCTGCACCTCCTGAATTTATTTTTTTTATTGCAAATTCCTACAAAATGTTGTCAAATTTTTCTTTAATTAATTTATAGTAAAATTTGACCCAATCCTATAGGATAAATGGTGATTTTTGAGGGCTTGTTACCCTTAATCAACCAATATTGGATTTTTATTATCGAAGCGAATTACTTATCACAAGCTCTTCGACTTGTGACAAGATAATTCTTTCTTGTTTTGGAGTGCATTGAGTTTCTCGATGCTGTAATTTTTTTATTCTAAGCCGACAGAGTCGG
>JAUWPE010000011.1 GCA_030611765.1 Candidatus Cloacimonadota bacterium
ACAAAGCGCAGACGATCAGATTGCAGCGATGAAAAAAGTCGCAGATGAAACAAAAACGCTTCAACAGGAAATCAGTGAAATAAGTAAAGCTCTGGATAAGGAACTGCTTGCAATTCCGAATATAATTGATAAATCGGTCCCAATTGGATTTGATGACTCAGATAATAAGTTTATACGAGAATGGGGTGAAAAACCGACCTTTGATTTTCAACCTCTTGTTCACATGCAGTTAGCAGAGAAATTGGGATTGCTTGATTTCCAGCGCGCAGCAAAGATCGCAGGCAGTGGGTTTCCGTGTTATACAGGCATTGGAGCACAGCTTGAAAGAGCTTTGATAAATTTTATGCTGGATTTCCATCGGGAAGTGAATGGCTACACTGAGATATTTCCTCCCTTTATTGCGAATCGGAAAGCTATGACCGGGACCGGTCAGCTTCCCAAGCTTGAGTTTGATATGTATCATATTAATGAGGATGATCTTTTCTTGATCCCGACGGGTGAAGTACCTCTTACCAATCTCCATCAGGATGAGATCTTGCAGGATGAGCAGCTTCCTATTAAATATACTGCATACACTCCATGCTTTCGAAGAGAAGCTGGTTCTTACGGAAAAGACACAAAGGGCTTGCAGCGTGTTCATCAGTTCAATAAAGTTGAGCTTGTGCAGTTCGTGAAACCTGAAAATTCTGAAGAGGCATTGCAGGAAATTCTTTCACAGGCAGAGGCAGTTTTGCAGCAATTGGGTTTACCATACAGGGTTATGCAGCTTTGCAGTGGGGATCTTAGCTTTGCTGCTTACAAGTGTTATGATATTGAGGTTTGGTCTGCAGGGCTGGAAAAATACCTCGAAGTAAGTTCGTGTTCGAATTTTATTGACTTCCAATCCCGACGGGCGCAAATTCGGTTTCGTTCATCCCAAGATGGGAAAGTGCATTATGTGCACACTTTGAATGGTTCCGGGGTTGCGACACCCCGAACGATGATCGCTCTTTTAGAAAATAATCAAACAAAGAAGGGTGAGATAATTGTCCCTGAAGTATTGAGAAAATATATTGGTGGCAGAGAGAAGATAGTGTAGTAGTGGCACTTTGCGAGAAGTATCAAATATGTTATTGACATCGATAATAAATAAATTATATTGTTTATTACAAAATGCTTGACACGAAAATTGTCGTGTCGTGAACTCTGCAACACGTTCTTTAAAAACACATAGGGTGTATACATATTCGTAAGCAACTAAGCAATTAGTTACGCAAAAAATAGTAAATTAAAAACACAAATAATGGAGAGTTTGATCCTGGCTCAGGACGAACGCTGACGGCGTGGATTAGGCATGCAAGTCGAACGAGAAATTCCCCGCTTGCGGGGGAAAGTACAGTGGCGAACGGGTGAGTAACGCGTAGGTATCTGCCTCATAGACTGGGATAGCCCCGGGAAACCGGGGGTAATACCGGATATGTTTTTCGAAACAAAGGTGGCCTCTGTTTACAAGCTGCCGCTATGAGATGAGCCTGCGTCATATTAGCTTGTTGGTAGGGTAATGGCTTACCAAGGCGATGATGTGTAGCCGACCTTAACGGGTGACCGGCCACACTGGGATTGAGATACGGCCCAGACTCCTACGGGAGGCAGCAGTCGAGAATAGTCTACAATGGGGGAAACCCTGATAGTGCGACGCCGTGTGTGCGACTAATTCCTTCGGGATGTAAAGCACTTTTCTATGAGATAAAAGCTCTTTAGGTTAATAGCTTATTGAGACGGATATTATTATAGGAATAAGCTCCGGCTAACTCCGTGCCAGCAGCCGCGGTAATACGGAAGGAGCGAGCGTTGTCCGGATTTACTAGGCGTAAAGGGCTAGTAGGCGACTAATTAAGTTATATGTTAAATCCCACGGCTCAACTGTGGTCCTGCATGTAATACTGGTTAGATAGAGTACTGTAGAGGAAGGCAGAATTCCTGGAGTAGCGGTGGAATGCGCAGATATCAGGAAGAATACCAAAAGCGAAGGCAGCCTTCTGGGCAGTTACTGACGCTGAATAGCGAAGGTGTGGGTAGCAAACAGGATTAGATACCCTGGTAGTCCACACAGTAAACGATGATCACTAGATGTTGGTGAGTAAAAAAAATCATCAGTGTCGAAGTTAACGCATTAAGTGATCCGCCTGGGGAGTACGGTCGCAAGATTGAAACTCAAAGGAATTGACGGGACCCCGCACAAGCGGTGGAGCATGTTGTTCAATTCGATGCAACGCGAAGAACCTTACCTGGGCTTGACTTCCCGAGAAGACCTGAGAAATCAGGTTGTGCCCCTTCGGGGGAACTCGGTGACAGGTGCTGCATGGCTGTCGTCAGCTCGTGTCGTGAGATGTTGGGTTAAGTCCCGCAACGAGCGCAACCCCTGTTCTTAGTTACCATCATTAAGTTGGGGACTCTAAGAATACTGCCAAGGTGACAACTTGGAGGAAGGTGGGGATGATGTCAAGTCATCATGGTCCTTATGCCCAGGGCTACAAACGTGCTACAATGGTCGGTACAAAGAGCCGCTAAACAGCAATGTCATGCTAATCTCAAAAAGCCGACCTCAGTTCGGATTGGAGTCTGCAACTCGACTCCATGAAGTTGGAATCGCTAGTAATCGCGGATCAGCAGGTCGCGGTGAATACGTTCCCGGGGTTTGTACACACCGCCCGTCAAGTCAACCGAGTTGATTGTACCCGAAGCTGGTGAGCGAATCCGTAAGGATAGCAGCCGACGAAGGTATGGTCAGCGAGGGGGACTAAGTCGTAACAAGGTAGCCGTACCGGAAGGTGCGGCTGGATCACCTCCTTTCTAAGGAGAAACTTTATGTATACACCCTTATCTTTTATAAATGTGAAAAGGGCTTGTAGCTCAGTTGGTCAGAGCACCGCTCTGATAAGGCGGGGGTCGGTGGTTCGAGTCCACCCAGGCCCACCATTACTGAGCGGTAGCACAATGCTCAATATTCTCGCTGGGGGATTAGCTCAGTTGGGAGAGCGCCGCTCTTGCACGGCGGAGGTCGTCGGTTCGAACCCGTCATCCTCCACCAGTATTTTTTGTTCTTTTCAAAACATATAGTAGTGTATTAAAGTAAGAGAGTATCTTATTGAAAATTAAGTAAGGCAATAAGTGCAATCGGTGGATGCCTTGGAGTTAGATAGGGACGAAGGACGTGGCCAACTGCGATATGCCTCGGGGAGCTGTAAGCAAGCTTAGATCCGGGGATTTCCGAATGGGGAAACCCATCCCGAGTTATGTCGGGATATCATTCTTCTGAATAAAATAGGAAGTCTGAGCCAAACGCAGGGAACTGAAACATCTTAGTACCTGCAGGAAAAGAAAGCAACCGCGATTCCCTTAGTAGCGGCGAGCGAAATGGGAATAGCCTAAACCCCGATTTATCGGGGGGTCGTGGGATCCAAGCCGCGTTTCGCTGGAGTCATAGTCAAACTACTCTGGAAAGGTAGGCCATAGAGGGTGATAGCCCCGTAGGCGAAATGATGAAAGTGCAACAATTGGACACCCGAGTAAGACGGGACACTAGGAATCTTGTCTGAATTTGCGAGGACCATCTCGTAAGGCTAAATATAATCTAACTACCGATAGCGAACCAGTACCGTGAGGGAAAGGTGAAAAGTACCCCGTGAGGGGAGTGAAATAGTACCTGAAACCGATTGCATATGATCAGTCGAAGTCTTCTTTTTGTGCTTGCACATTAAGGGGATGACGGCGTGCCTTTTGTATAATGAGCCGGCGAGTTACTTTTGGCAGCAAGGTTAAGGGCTATAGGTCCGTAGCCAAAGCGAAAGCGAGTCTGAATAGGGCGTTAAGTTGTCAGGAGTAGACCCGAAACTGAGTGATCTACCCATGTCCAGGTTGAAGATCCGGTAACACGGATTGGAGGACCGAACCTACTGAAGTTAAAAATTCAGAGGATGAGGTGTGGGTAGGGGTGAAAGGCCAAACAAACTCAGAGATATCTGGTTCTCTTCGAAATCTGTTTAGGCAGGGCCTCATGTTAGATTAACGGAGGTAAAGCACTGATTGGGCTAGGGGCCCTAAAAGGCTACCAACCCCACTCAAACTAAGAATGCCGTTAATTGATGCATGGGAGTCAGTCTGCGGGGGATAAGCTCCGTAGGCGAAAGGGAAACACCCCAGACCATCAGCTAAGGTCCCTAAATATACACTGAGTGACAAAGGATGTTAAATTGCAAAAACAGCCAGGATGTTGGCTTAGAAGCAGCCATTCATTTAAAGAGTGCGTAATAGCTCACTGGTCGAGTGGTTTTGCACCGAAGATGATCGGGACTAAGTGTATTACCGAAGCTATGGATTTTTCGAGTAATCGGAAAGTGGTAGAAGAGCATTCTGTAAGGCTGCGAAGGTGTACCGGAAGGTATGCTGGAGCTATCAGAAGAGATTATGCCGGCATGAGTAGTGAGAATCCCGGTGAGAAACCGGGACACCGTAAGTCTAAGGTTTCCTGAGTAAAGTTAATCTGCTCAGGGTTAGTCGGACCCTAAGGCGAGGCCGAAAGGCGTAGTCGATGGGAAAGCAGTCAAAATTCTGCTACCCGATATAGACAGTGATGGGATGACGCAGTTATGCGAGGAAGACTGGTATTGGACGCCCAGTTTTAAGCTGGTAGGTTGGATGAGCAGGAAAATCCACTCATCTATAACCGAGAAGCGAATACGAGCCACATAAGTGGCAGAAGTTCCTCTATAAAGCTGCCAAGAAATAATCTCTAAACGTTAACTCTATATCGGTCCGTACCGCAAACCGACTCAGGTAGACGAGGAGAGTATCCTAAGGTGCTCGAGATAACTCTGGTTAAGGAACTCGGCAAAATAGCCCCGTAACTTCGGAAGAAGGGGTGCCATTGAAGGTGAAAGGACTCGCTCTTCGAGCTTTCGATGGTCGCAGTGAAGAGGCCCAAGCGACTGTTTATCAAAAACACAGGTCTATGCAAAGTAGTAATACCACGTATATGGACTGACACCTGCCCGGTGCCGGAAGGTTAAATGGATGGCTTAGCTTGTATCGTTTCGATATTGGCGAAGGTCAGAAATGAAGCCCCGGTAAACGGCGGCAATAACTATAATTGTCCTAAGGTAGCGAAATTCCTTGTCGGGTAAGTTCCGACCTGCACGAATGGTGTAACGACTTGGGCGCTGTCTCAACCAGGGACTCGGTGAAATTGCAGTGGCGGTGAAGATGCCGCCTACCCGCGAAAGGACGGAAAGACCCCGTGAACCTTTACTGCATTTTGATATTGTATTTTGGTGTTGTGTGGGTAGGATAGGTGGGAGGCTTTGAAGCTTCGACGCTAGTCGAGGTGGAGCCAACGTTGAAATACCACCCTAATAATATTGGAATACTAACTCGTGCCTTTATGAGGTATGAGGACAGTGTCTGAAGGGCAGTTTGACTGGGGCGGTCGCCTCCTAAAATGTAACGGAGGCGTACAAAGGTTCCCTCAGCGTGATTGGTAACCACGCGTAGAGTATAAAGGCATAAGGGAGCTTAACTGCAAGACCGACGGGTCAAGCAGATGCGAAAGCAGGTCTTAGTGATCCTATCCCACCGCATGGAAGGGGGATAGCTCAACGGATAAAAGGTACTCCGGGGATAACAGGCTGATAGCGCCCGAGCGTCCATAGCGACGGCGCTGTTTGGCACCTCGATGTCGGCTCATCACATCCTGGGGCTGAAGAAGGTCCCAAGGGTATGGCTGTTCGCCATTTAAAGTGGTACGCGAGCTGGGTTCAGAACGTCGTGAGACAGTTCGGTCCCTATCCTTCGTGGGCGTGAGATGTTTGAGGAGATCCGCATTTAGTACGAGAGGACCAATGTGGACAGACCTCTGGTGTAACGGTTGTGACGCCAGTTGCATTGCCGTATAGCTATGTCTGGAATGGATAACTGCTGAAAGCATATAAGCGGGAAGCCAACTCCAAGATTAGACATCTTTTAGACTCCTTGTAGACTACAAGGTTGATAGGTTACAGGTGTAAGTACAGCAATGTATTTAGCCGAGTAATACTAATTAGTCGAAGCCTTACTTTTTCTCTTTTTATCTCTTACTTTAATCACTACTTATTTTTATATGGGCAGTGAATTGATTGGTTGTTATAGCAGTGTGGAAACACCTGTTCCCATCCCGAACACAGAAGTTAAGCACACGTGCGCTGATGGTACTGCATGGGAGACTGTGTGGGAGAGTAGGTCGCAGCCAATCACTTCACTGCCCTTTTTTATTTTACTTCACAAATCTTTATATACTTAGGTGCAGAATAGCAAAAAAATTTAAGGGCAATGAATTAATTTTCACTGCCCTTTTTATTTAATGAGATATTTTTAATGTCTTACTGTATGTTTACTCGTTTCAGCACGATGAACATCCCATTCATATCCGCACATCTGGCATTTTCTATGGTCGAGATAATTCTCGGTCGTTGTGATTTCTTCATCCCAATGCCGATTATAATGTTTTGTTTCAACATTACCAGAAGTTGAAGTACCTGTATAAACGTCACGTGCTTTCAAGGCTGTTGATTCTTCTGTGCCAGTATGAGTGCTGCCTTTATCTGCAGCGCTCCACATTGTATGGCAGTTTGGACAGCGGTTGTAGCTTATGTTACTGTTGTTTCTCCTCATGAAAATAAACCATGGAATAAGAGTAAATATAGCGATAACAAGAAACTGATCAAGAATAATATAAAGGGTCAACACAAGGAAGAAGAAATACATAAATGCAGTAAGCAGGATGAAGTTGAAAAATTTTACCAGTCCATTTCCCATCGGTTTGATCGCAATGATCAGCCGCCTGAAGGGCCAGGATATGAATTGAGGTATTGAAAAGAAAAGAAACAATAAAATTATAGAGACGATGAAGCCGACAACTTTGGTTAAGAAATTTTTCTTTTTGAATTTTGACCACCAGCTCTCACCATCTTTTTCATAGTAAGCACTTTTCTTGTTCGACAGCCAGTTTAAATTGATCTTTCTTATCAATCCTGCAAGGGGAAGTTTTTCTGTAATTGATTTCTTGGCAGAACCGAGAAGTGTTATCTCATTCGCAACATTGCCATCATAATGTATCTTGATCCCTTTGTGACGCATTTTATTTTCGACTGCGATAGCATATCGGAAGTAGAGCTCGGAAGCAGTTTGATCGTTGTTCGTATAAATGAATACACTTGCAGGTCCGATGTAGTTGATTGCTTTTTCCTGGGTTTTACCGATGAGCTTTTTCTGAAGTTTTTTGAAAGGATAGATCCTGACAAATTTATGATTAACTTCTGGAAGGGTTCTGAAATATGGTGAACGCATATAGTGCTTGATAACTGTACCAACCCTCCCATCCTTAAGGCGGACTTTGTAGATGCCGCCATTATCAAGAATTTCAAGTCTGTATGCTCGGGTGCCGGGAGGAAGTATTTCATAATCTCCAGTGCCCCATTTCAGTCCATAATAAAATTTAATTGAGTCGACATTCTCTACCCAATAGATTTCCTCGATATCGTCAAATTTGATAAATCCGTATTCTTCTGAAGGTAATGTGACTTTAAAACACGAGGCATAAGATGCTGAAGGAGTTACTTTTGTACCCTTCCATACTTGCTTCAGCTCGATCGCTGGTTCTCCTTTTGATTGATAGCTTTCCCAGAGAAGCCAGGTATTGTTACGTATCGTCCAAACTTCCTGAACTTCTGTAACTTTTTCCTTAGCACATAATGATGAAAATACAAGAATAAAAAATAGTAAAACTGCGAGCCCTTCTTTTAACATATAAATCTCCTTTTCCTTTTATTCGATGATCAATCATGAAACACAAAAAAACGACCAACGAAAACATATATTTGAGTTTGTGTTATTTGTTAAAAATTGAGTCAAGTTTGTTAACGAATTACTCTTTAATATTCAACAGGTAGTCTGCAGTAAATATGAATTTTACTTCGCCGTTTTCAATAACAGGATATGAGTAAGTGGTCAGATAGTATTTTTCTCCTGATCCACCAACATCATAATATGGAATACTCCACATTGCTTTTTTATGCAGATAGGGTTTTTTATACCAGTTACTGTTCGCAGATGTCATGAAATTGTATGCCTTATCATGCTTTGTTTCTGTTTTATTACTCTCCCGAAATACATAGTAGGTTTCGATGAGTTCCATATTCTCATCATATGGTGCAGTAGCATAGGCAGCTCCGAAAATGCGTGTATTTTCAGATAAAAGTGTAACAAGTGCTGCAATAATATCTTCCTCTTGAAGATTTGATTTTTTGCTTAATTCCAGAGCTTTTTTTTGTACTTCACCTTCGATAGTTGTTTGTGTGTCAACGTACTTCAGTTTTTCACAATACGGGCAGGTGCAGGATGTTATCAAGATAGAGGTAACAAATATTATTAGTGCTGATAATTTTTTGTTCATTCTTACTTCTCCATTTTCAATGTCATATATAGAAAGTAAAATCCTCGTTATTATAAAAAATCAATCAAGCTTTATATAAAATGTAACACTATTTGATGTTCAATTCATTTCATAAAATGTGAGAATAAAATGATTTTCTTGCTAATTTTACAGAAAATATTAGTATATTACTCATGCCGAAGAACATGCTGATCACAGGATATCCCGGAGTGGGCAAAACCACTATAATTAATAAGATAATTAAAGAATTATCATGCAGCATAGGCGGATTTTACACCCACGAAATGCGAGAGAAAGGCACACGGATTGGTTTTTATATCACTGATTTCGACGGCAACCAAATGGTCATGGCTTCAGATAAATCGAACTCTCCATATCGTGTGAATAAATATGGTGTGAATATCGATGCCTTCGAAAAGATCGGCATTCCTGCAATGGAAAGAGCTATGAAAAATGCCGACCTGATCGTGATCGATGAAATAGGCAGAATGGAGATGTTCAGCCCAAAATTTTGTAATATGCTGAGAACAGTATTTGATTCTGAAAAACCCTTGCTTGCTACGATAAAAAAGATAGACTGCGAGCTGACAAAAGAACTGAAACAGAGAAAAGATGTAATAATTTTTGAAGTAACTGCCAATAATAGAGATACTATTTTAAGTAAAATATTAGAAGCTATTGAAGACTATTTATAAAAATTAATTTTTCAGCTTATTTACTTCCTTAATGATCTGCCTTGCTTTCTTATGTCCCAATTCTTCGGCTTTTGCAGATTTTTCAGAACTTTGTCGTTATCACCCAAAGTTTCAACGGTTTTTACATTGCAATAGAGATAAGCGAAAAGCTCTATGAATAAAAACTGGATTCCCGATTTCCTACCTTCGCGAGGACAAGCTTTTCGGGAGTGACAATCTTCTTTGTTTGGAGTAGCCGACTCCGTCGGCTTTTGATTCGAGTTATCCAGCATCGAGACGCTTGATGCACTCCAAAAATAATTGTGCAGTCAGGGACCACTCCCTGGCTGTAAGTGTGTCATGGAATGGTCCATGACACCTCGAATGTTTGAAAAAAGAAGGCGAGAATGCGCATTCTCGCCTTCGGTTGTTATATATTCAACGAGTATTATTCCTCAACTTTTCTTACTGTATCAAGAATTGTTCCATCCACCCATTCAACCACCGCAACTGCTTCATCAGAGAGTTTCGGCTTCGCAGGTATTCCGCACATGTCATCAATTTCTGCTTTTATATCTTTAATGTCTCTAATCGGAAGTCCTGAATTCTTTGTTGCTTCAATTAGATCGTTTCTTAGTGGATTGATCGCAATTCCACGTTCTGTCACAATGACATCGACCAGTTCGCCGGGTGCAACAAGCGTGGTAACTTCATCTTTTATCACAGGAATCCTATCTCTAAAAGAAGGGACTGCGATCATAGTACATTTTGCCATCATGCAATTCTGGAAGCCACCTATTCCGTGTAACATACGCCCGTCGCTGTGCGTAACGCAGTTTGCATTAAAGTTCACATCTACTTCTGTGCTGCCAAGTACGATCACATCCATCATTTGCACCAGGTTGCCTTTTGCGTGAAAATCGTAAATATCAAAAATATCTATTGGGATATGTTTCGGATTATCTCTCAGTGAAGAGATAGCTTCCAAGCCAAAGGTCTGTCCGTCAAATATATAGTCGGTACGACCGTTATTCATCATATCCACAAGATATTTTGTGCTTCCCCCGATCAAACTTCGGGCTTTGATGCCTTTCTCGGTCATCATTTTGTTGATAAAATCGACAAATGCGAGTGAAGTCCCACCTGCCCCCGCCTGAAAATTCATGCCATCTTTTAAGATCCCGGCAGCATCAACAAATTTGGCAGCATATTCAGCAATAAGCAATCTGTCAGGACTTTTGGTTATCCTTGTTGTGCCGGATACTATCTGTTCCGGATCGCCAATTTCGTCCACAACAACAACAAAATCCACATCATTACCCATTATATCCCAGGGATAACATGGAAAATCAATCAAAGTATCAGTAACAACTAAAGTCCTATCTGCATTTTTTGAATCAACTCTTGAAAAAGATACGGGACCAAAAGGATGTTTTCCCAAAACGCCGTTTGCATTTCCCATCATATCTGCAGCAGATGCAGCCAGTACTGCAATGTCAATATGAAGTTCGCCATCTGCCACAGCCCTGTATCTGCCGCCGTGACTTCTGAGATAACCGAGTCCCTTCATTTTACCGTGGCTACAAAAATCTCCCAGCGGACCGTTCAAACTTCCTTCAATGTGATGTACTACACCAGATTCAAGATGCTTAATGATCGGAGCATGACATGGGAATGCCGCACTTGGAGCCCATATTAGATCCTTTACGCCGAGTTCTGCAGCAATATCAAAAATCCGGTTTGCAACATAATCTCCGTTTCGGTAATGATGATGTGTCGAGATTGTCATTCCATCTTTCAGTCCGGATTTTATCAGCGCTTCTTTTAAAGAATCAACGATCTTATTACAATCTTTTGGATAATCTATACATGTCGGCACTCGTGGCGCTGCACCTTTGTGTGTCGGCCTGTATTTATTGACTCCCTGGAAAGGTATGACCGGCTTTCCGTTCACGATAGTAGGTACAAGACGTCCTGCTGCATTTTTCATAAATTTATCTGCTTTTTTCATTATATCATACCTCCGACCTTTGCCATCTTAAGAATATGCTGGGCTTGTTTGACTACAGGTGGATCGATCATCTTACTTCCAAGAGATACAACACCCTTGCCTTCCTTTTTGGCAGTGTTATACGCATCAACTATCTGCTGCGCTTTGACTAATTCTTCTTTTGTGTGCAAAAACGCTTCATGCACGACCTTTATCTGACGAGGATGAATACACCCTTTACCGTCAAATCCCATTGCTTTTGCCTGTTTCACATTTTCATACAAGCCATCCATATCACCAACATCTGAGAACACAGTATCAATTGCCTGTACACCCGCAGCTTTTGCAGCATTGACTACCATACTTTTGGCAAAAAAACATTCCTTTTCAGATTTTGATCGCATCACACCAATATCGGCTGTATAATCTTCAAGACCAAGTGCCAGAGCAACGACATTATCGCAGGATGATGCAATTTCATATGTATTAATAACCCCTTTTGCTGACTCGATTATCGGCATAAGAAAAACAGGAGATTTATCTTTTTTGAGCTTCTTTATATATGTATCAATATCTGTAACTTGTTGTTTGGATTCACATTTTGGAATGAGCACAACGTGAACATTTTCATTAATAATTTCTTTGATATCTTCGAAGCCAATGGGAAGCTGGTTGATCCGAACCATCCTTTCCGAATTCTTGAAATCTATTGTCCTGAGTGCATTTCGTACCAGTATTCGAGCGGAATCCTTTACATCAGGATGGACTGAATCTTCCAGATCGAGGATTATTCCGTCGGATCCGTGCAGACCTGCATTCAGCATCAGCTTTGGTGAACCACCCGGCAGATAGAGCCGCGAACGTCTTAACCGCTCTTTTGCAGTTTTATACTTGCAATGCTCTTTCATTTCCGGCAAGTATGATTTACTAATGGTATTATCTGCTTTCTTTAGTGCTGCTTCGATGCGTGCAGAAATGACAAAATCGAGCGCGCCCTGATCTTCAATCTTCACTTTGGTGTTTTCAATACCGAAAAATGCCAGTTCTTTTTGTGCCAGAGAAATAATGTGGTCTCCGAAATAATTTTTCACTTTGCTGATGAGTTCTATCTGTATTCCACCGCTGTCTGTGAGTTCTATCGTTACCATGCAATCGGAGCGGATTTTTGGTCCATAGTTTCCAGCCGATGCAATTTTTGCCATACTATCTCCTATTTATTGTGAAATTATTTATATTTATGAATTGGTTATGAACCATCCTATAGAATTACAAGGTCAACTTTTATGATTTTCATATCTATACACACATAGAAACATTTTTCCACGTAATCATAATCAGAGATATAATCGATTTTATTATCAAATTCTTCGTCAGCAACCACATCACCCTTTCCAGCAAGAATGAGCTTCAATAAATTCTTGTGTGATAATATATAATAATTCTGCTCGAGTCGTCCGTCGCGGATGTAATCAATAACTATCACTTGTGGTGACTGTTTATTATACTTTTCATGAGTTGCTGGTTTGGCTTTTTGCCAATCTATTTTTCCGTGTGCTTTATCCAGCATATAGTGATTTCCACGCCCATCAATAATGAGAAGTTTCTCGTCACGAAGGGATTCAATATTCTTTATTTCCCCTTCGAATTTTGCTTTCCATTTCAACAGGAAGGTGTTCTTCTTTATGCAGGTAAGTTCCTTGTTTGTGATAATATAAAGATTTTCTACATCAAAGAAAGGGGGCATGGTAATTTCAACAGGACTGATCCATTGCCAGTCCTGCACCTCGAAATCGGGATGAGGAAGATTCTGAAAAAGTGATTTATAATCAATAAGTATTTTTTTCTTTTCACTGATGACTTCCTTGCCGCTGCTAATAAGACCTTGACCCCACTTCCGTCCGAAGACGACATATGTGGTTGCAACGATTATGACAATGAGCATTATCCGCCCGGTAGTTTTTGAATTGATACGGAATTTTCTGCGTGGTCTGTAGTGTGAGTGCATCTCGGAAGCTGTGATGTGCAACAGAGGTGCAGTATCTTCCGAAAAAAGCTTGTTAAATTCTTGAAGAAATTCCTTTTTGCTTTCTATTGAAGTGTCGAGTTCTTTTGCAGAGAGGAAGGGAAGTATGAAGATTTCCGTATCGTGTTTTAGATCGAGGGTGAATACCTTTATCTGAAGTTCCTCCTCTTTTATGCCGAGTATTGGAACGTGAAATGATTCTTCGAAATGTTTATGAATATCCAGTCCAATTGGTGCGAGTTTGTCATTATAAGCATAGATTATCAGACGACCTGTTTGTACAAAATATGCGATACCGTTTTTGATAACACAGATAACTGCCGACATTTCAAATTTACACTTTTCCCGATTGAAAAAGGCAGTGAGATGCCAGTTCATTTCCCGAATCGTATTTTGTAGCCGTGTCTTTACGTCATAGGAATTCTCGTAAAAATTCTCTTTAAACACATTCAAGAGAACGCCAATTGCTTTTTCTGCTTTATCGCTTTTCTCGTAGGAGTTGAGAATGAGTGCTACTTTTTCCTGCGATTTCTCATAGAAATCTGTGTATATATAGTTGCTGTCTTTGATAGAATAATTTGTTTGAATCGTTATATGTTTCTTTGTCATTTTTTTAATAACCTTAGTACTGCTTTGAATAATATACGATTACTCATAAGCATATTTGTGTATGATGCATTTGCCATTGGGCAGTAGCATTTTTCCTTGCGGATTGCGTTGCGTTCTTTTTTCAGAAGTGCACTCTTTTTCCAGAGTTTTTTGAAATTATAGCCGTAGTCTTTTACATTTCCTACAACAAATGCCTTGATACAGCAGGGCCAGACATCACCATTTGGAACGAGCTGTGCGGAGAGAATTCCTGCATAACAGGGAAGTACACGACGCTGTTCTTTGAGGATTTTCTTTACCATTTTGTAGTATTCGATGCGGAATGTTTGGGTAATCTTGTTCATGCCTTTGAAAGGCGTATTTCTGATCTTATGAAGAAGGAAGTCGATTGCTTGAGAGTAGTCCATCACGCGAGGAGTGATATCTTCATCCATAGTACCGAGTTCAACACGGTTTTCTGCAATTTCTGTAATGTAGGAATCCGGATGTAAGTCCATAAGTCCTGCAGCAATTTCGTGGAAACGGTCAACATTGAACTTAGATATAACTGTGTGAATTCCGACATTCACATTGCAAAGATCAATTTTTTTCAAACCTTCAAAAGTTTTGATCGCTTTTTCATAAGCACCGGGAATTCCGCGAATTTCATCATCTCTTGATTCAAGATCATCAATTGAGAGATTGATCACGATATTGCTTTTGGGACAGCTTTGTGCAATTGCTTTCACTCGCTGCGGAATTTCTTTGAAGAGCAGCCCGTTTGTAGGAATGTTTATGATGCTCGGTTTGCATCTTTTGTAGATAACATCAATGATCTCTTCGAGGTCGCGTCTCAGGAATGGCTCGCCGCCGCTAATAGTTACCCAGTATGCACTTTTGCCGATAGTGCGGAATATTTTATCATATTCATCAACTGATAGTTCCTCGGTTTTGATCTTGTAGATATTACAAGTTTTGCAGCGGGAATTACACCGATAGGTCACGCTCACTGTGCAATTTACCGGCAGCATGATTTTTTCATAAAGATGCCGTGAAAGTCGGAGAAAAATGAGTTTAAGGAGAAGTTTTATGCTTTTCATGATTTATTAGTCCCGATGCATCGGGAATAATTCTGTTTCAAATATACTGAATCATCTTTAGTTTTCATAAATGACTTGTTCCTCCGCCTTAATTCTATCGATTAAGAGTGGGCTTATAGAATTTTCAGTCAGAAGGTCTATTTTCTTTTTTATCAATTCGGACAGTTCCCTTTCAATCCACACAAGTTCAAGCAGACTTTTAATGTCTGCAAATTTCACAAGTAGATCGATGTCACTCGATGTATCAGCACTACCTTGAGCATAGGATCCAAAAACTCCGATCTTTCGTGCTCCGGCATTCACAAGGTACGTAATGAGTTGCTTTTCAATTTCTGAATTTAAATGGTTTTTTTTATTCATAAGTATTATAAGTCCACTCTAAGAAAATTCAATTTAAGAAATCGATAAACCGTTAAAACGGTTAAATTATTTTTTGGTCTCATTAACCACCAACTTCTACTCTCGTTACCAAGCCCCTGCTTGGTAACGGAAGACGATAAGACATTGCGTTCCCAAAGTGGGCTTTGGGAACGAGAGGAGGATAGTAATGGTTTCCAAATATTTAAAATTTTTTCTAACATATTTCTAATCATACCCTTTTAAGAGTAAGCTCAATTATGATTTGCTCAAATCCTTTGTGGATTCTGAGATATCCCATTTGTAGGGAGTTTTCTTTAAAATTTTATAATCGAACCAGCCGAGAAAACGTCCCCAAATTTCGAGGAATATTGTAAAGATGATCTTCAAATCCTTTATAGGATTGAGGGACAATTCCTTCATGGTCAGCCCGATTATCAAACCGGAATTTTGAGACACAACCGTATAGTCTTGATTGTCCTGAAGCCACAAATGACCGGCATAAATTCTTCTACGCTGCTTGATGAAATCAGATACATTTTCCGGTCCTTTATTGTGCACGATCGCATCAGGCACATATTTGAGCTTCAGTCCGTCATGAGTGATAATGGACTCGATACTTGCTTCATCTACAGGGCTGTGTTCGGGAATTTCTTTTACCATATTTCGGAAGGATGCCATCTCTCCGATCTTAGGAGAAATCATTGCCATTTTATGATGCAAGTGCCACATCATACACACTGCGAACCCGATAAAACTTTTCGGATTATTGATCGGTTCCGGTCGTCCGCCCGTCATGCCGATGGACTCGTCATAAAAAGGAACAGTTAGTTTTTCGATAGTGTTCTTAGCAGGAATCGTATCTGCGCTCTCAATAATAAGCACATCGCCAGTCGCTTCCTTGAGGAATAGATTGATTGCTGATGATTTTCCTTTGCGCTCATTTTGTATGATGAGCTTTATGCGAGGATCTTTCTTTTCGTATTCACGAACAATATCATCAGTTCTGTCTGTTGATGCACTGGATACCACAATGATCTCTTTCAGTTCAACTTTATGCAGAACCTGTTCTTCAACAGCTTGAAGAAGCTGTCCGATATTTTTTTCTTCATTATAGGCAAAAATGCCGAGACTTACGTTAATCATCTTTCTCTTCCCTGTGCATGATAGCATCTAAAATACCATTAACGAATTTCTTTGATCTCTGCCCGGAGAAATCTTCAGCCAACTCCACCGCTTCATTGATCGCTACCTTTTTCGGAATGTTCGTATATTCTAATTCCATGACTGCAAGCCGAAGGATGCTTTTCTCAATTATAGTGATCCTTTCAAAAGACCATTTTTTCAAGAACTGCTTGATAAGCTCGTCAATATCCTGTAAATGTTGATTTGTTTCCTTTACAAGATTGATGCAGAAATCTTTTTCATCAAGAGTAAAGGTTACCTCATTCACGGATATCGATTCATGGAATTTTTTCTCAAGCAATTGTTCAAAGGCGGATGTGTCCTCAGGGATCTCTTCAAAATAGAGTCCGTAAATCATCTGCACTGCGATTTCTCTGGCTTCTCGTCGTTTCATGGCTCACCTTATTAAAGAAGGGAAAGTCCCTGTCAAGGAGATATGTTGTCAATAAAAAAGGACTTTTTTAGTCATCAACTTAAAATATAGGAATTTCCATTAAAATTGACATAAATTCATGAGCACTAAAGACTCAAACGCACTATGAAGAAAGAAAGTAAGAAGGATCATATGGAAAAGATTTACGTGCTCGACACGAATGTGGTAATTCACGACCCCTCCGCAATTTATGCCTATCCCAAAGATAAGATCGTTATTCCCATAACAGTTATTGAAGAAATCGACCAGTTCAAAAAAGGATTGGATGAAAAGAGCAGAAATGCACGTCAGTTCAGCAGATTTCTTGATGGTTTACGCAAGGAAAATTCACTGGCAAAAGGAGTGAAACTGAAAAACGGCGGCACGCTTCAGGTAGCTCTTGCACATAAAATAGATGAAGAAATGGAAGATATTCTTATCACCGATGTGAACGATAATCTGATCCTTGGCACTGCTTATAAACTCAAAAAGGATAATCCAGACAAAGAAGTGATCATGGTTTCCAAGGATGCGAATGTGCGTATCAAAGCGGATGCGATCGGATTGAAAGCCATCAACTATGAAACGGAAGCAATCAATTTTGAGGAGCTGTACACTGGTGTGCTGAAAAAAGAAGTCAGCGGTGCTGAAGTTGAAGATTTCAAGAAACAAACTGAAGTGAAAAATACTTTTGGGTTGACCAGTTACAATCAATTTCTGCTGCTCCATGAAAAGGATAAATTTAATCATAATATTATAGCAAGATATTATAAAGATGAGAATGTTGTCCGTCCGCTGCAATTCTATAAAAACAAGCCAATCTGGGGAATCAAGGCGCTCAACCCGGAACAGGAAGCAGCTTTCGATATTCTGCTTGATGATTCTGTTAAAATAGTCTCTCTCATCGGTATTGCAGGAACAGGAAAGACTCTCCTTGCACTCGCTGCGGGCCTGCAAAAGGTTATTGAGGAAGAAAAATATACCAAGCTTATTGTGACGCGTCCGATCTTTCCACTCGGCAAAGATATCGGTTATCTGCCGGGCACCAAAAAAGAGAAATATAATCCCTGGATGCAACCCATTTATGATAATATGGAAATCCTTCTTCAAAGCAGAGAATCCCAGGAAGAAACTAAGGAAAAAGGGAAATTCGGAAGAAAGAGAACGTCTTCGCTTGATGAATTTCTCGATTACGGATTCATAGAATTGGAACCGCTGACTTACATTCGCGGACGAAGTTTGCCCGACCAGTTCATGATCGTGGATGAGGCGCAGAACCTTACTCCTCACGAGATGAAAACCATCATCACTCGTGCCGGAGACCGAACGAAAGTTGTGCTGACTGGCGATCCTTATCAGATCGACATTCCGTATTTGGATTCTGAAAGCAACGGTTTGAGCGTGGTGGTGGATAAGTTCAAAGACGAAAAACTTTCCGGTCACGTCACATTGGTGAAAGGTGAGCGATCCGTGCTGGCGGAAATGGCTGCAAAGTATTTATAAAAAGGAAATATCTTATGAAACGAGAAGAAGCACTTACATTATTAAAGACACATTTGAAGAATAGAAATTTGCAAAAGCACTGTCTCGCAGTGGAAGCTGCAATGGCGATTTTTGCGGAATACTTTAATGAGGATATAGAAAATTGGGCGCTTGCCGGACTGCTTCATGATCTTGATTATGAGAGTACAGTAAATGATTTTCCTCGCCATGGGAAAGAAACAGTTGAGATGCTCAAAGATAAAGGGCTTGATGAGAAAATTCTCTATGCAATCGAAGCACATCCCGGGCATGTGGAAAGAAGATCAAATATGGATAAGGTGCTATATGCAGTTGATTCGTTGACAGGACTCATCGTTGCAGCTGCGCTTATGCATCCTGATAAAAAGATCTCCTCTTTGAATACGGATTTTATAATGAGAAGATTCAAAGAAAAACGCTTTGCTGCCGGCGCGAACAGAGAGCAGATACAGTCCTGCGAGGAATTTGGAATGTCCCTCGAAGATTTTATCGAGCATACTTTGCATGCAATGGCAGGCATTGAGAAGGAACTGGGATTTTAAGATACGAGAAGCGTGAAGCGAAGAGAGAAGAGGGAGGAATCACCCGGCTTCGTTGCATTACGCAGTGGTAGAAGCGAAATGTAAATAATATAAATTAGTACCGTTGTCATTCCCGATCCGCCAGCTGGCGGAAATCCAGTCTTTGGACAGTGAAATAAATAAAAAGATTTCACGTCCTGGAGACTTGGTAACGAGAAAAAGAAATAATTTATAAATAAATCAGTGTTAATCAGCATCATCAGCGTCATCTGCGTTCTATTATCCTGTGAGAAAATTATGGACCATACTCCAACGGGTAGGGCTTCTGCAGGTTTTTACACAACCAGAGATTATACGTCATCTCATATTTACCATTCCGATAGATCATAACACCGGAAAGTGGAATTATTTCTTCAAAATATTCCGAATATCTTTCTTCAGGGTTTGTAGTATATCGCGGATGCATCACAAAAATTCCATCCTTTCCCATAAGGGAATCCATTGGCGCCCAATATGCAAAATGATGAGCGCTTCTTTTATCAAAAACAGCGACCGGATACTTCTTTTGAGCAGCATAGCCAAGCTCGCCGCCTGTAATATATTTATGCGTAAAAAGAAAGGTATCCTCGTTCAATAAATCACGTTGTTCCAGTTCATCAATAACTTTATCCCAGCCGTATCCCTCAAGCGTGAGATCGAGCTCTACGCCGATGTGCAAAAAACCTGTGATCGAGTGGATTACAATTATAACCAGCAGAACAGCAGTAACAATTCCAGTACTCCAGAATGTCCATTTGACTGCCGGTTTTTTCCATTTCATCATCCAGCCGCAGGTAAGAATTATTGCAGCAAGATATCCGGGCATGGGCCAATGAGGTAGTATCTGCCGAGTGGCACCGATAAGCGTGAAAATGCCGATCGGAAGAAGGGCAAAGGGCAATAGCCAGCGCGTGGTTTTATCATTCTTCTCGATTGTTTTGATTATTCCCATTATCAGTATAATCATCATCCAGGGGAGCAGATACGCTGCCTGTACCAGCACTCCCTGATAGAAATCCGTGAATGAAAGACTATTTCCCGAAACTCCTTTTCCAAACTGATACGCATAGGAAACCCAGTCATGTCGGGCATTCCACAGGATATTGGGCAAAAATATAATTCCTGCTAAAATGAGCCCAATATATAAAAATGGACTTTTCCAATACCTGCGCCACTCTTTGAAAGCGATCAGGCAGAATCCAATACTTGCCATAAGTAAGAGCGCATGATATTTCGAGAGCATTGCAAAGCCAAGACTCACTCCGGAAAGAAGAAACCACACACCTTTTTGTGTTTGATATACTTTTAAAATGCTCACAATAAAAAGCAGCCAGAACACGCCCAGTGCATTATCTGGAATAACGAACGCACCCATGCCCACGAAAAAATAGGGGATCGTGTGAAGAAAAAGAATTGAAAATATCGCAGCTTTCCGATTGAATAAACTTCGTACAATGTAGTACATCAGCATCGCAGAGATAAGGAAAAGGAGGATCGCTCCAAAGCGCAAGCTCAAGGTCGAGAACGAGCCGCTCAGCCATCTGCCGAGTCCCGCGGTGACTGCAACGATCGGAGGATGATCAAAAAATCCCCACGCAGGATAGAATGAGCACACGCCGTAATATGCTTCATCGATACCGGGCGTTACAAAAATGCTGGCAATAATTCGAACAATAAAACCGATTCCAAGAATTAAAAGTGCTGTTTTATCTTTGAAAATTTCAAAGAAAGATAGTGCAAAGTGATTTGATTTTTTCATAGCAAACCTTCTTTTTTCCAAAATTCTGCTTAGGAGGAGTGCAATTAAATGTCAATTTTCTCGAGAAAACGTTGCCAAAAATTTATTGAAACATCAAATCCAGATATGAAAAAATGTGCTTCTTCTTTTAAAGATATATGGGTGTGGTCACCCCTTCTCATTTTTGCAATCCTCATTTGTGTGATTCATCTGACAGGATTGAATGCGCAACTCTTTTTATTTTTCAATAAAGCTCATGATCTCACGGGAGATCGGTTCTGGGCGATTGTAACTCTCTTTGGAGACGGGCTTGTAGCAGCAGTGTTGTTGTTTCCTTTTCTGAAAAAGAGACCGGACATCATCTGGAGCGTTCTCATCGCATCGCTTATTTATATGATAATTCTGCACAGCTTGAAAAGAATTATGGATGTTTCACGTCCTGCAGGAGCGCTTTCCGCAGATACCTTTCATGTGATCGGGCGACGGTTGACAAAGTATGCATTTCCTTCGGGACACACCACGACAATTTTTACTTTGGTGGGAGTCATCGCTTTTACGATTCGGAAAAATTCAGTCTATGTTTGGGGACTCATTTTTGCAATACTGGTAGGATTTTCCCGAGTTGCAGTGGGTGCACACTGGCCTGTTGATGTACTTGCAGGAGCAATGCTGGGATGGATAAGCGCATGGTTGGGTGTTACGCTTGCTGATAGATCGCATTGGGGGTTTTCACGCACAGCTCAAATAATTTATGGCATCATTCTCCTGATATGCACGATCTATCTGCTCTTCTTATATGATACACATTATGCTCTCGCTGATCCTGCAAAATGGCTTATCGGTGGAGTTTGTTTGGTGTGGGGAATGATCGAATTCTATAAAGTCCTGTTCAGAAAATAAATTCCTTTATTTCACCATTTTTCCGATGGGCATAAGATAGAGAGGCGTTTCGTCTTTAGGCATATTTATCAGTTCTTTCAATTTGTTATCATTAAATGCACCAATCGCACAGGTGCCGATTCCGAGTGCTACTCCCTGGAGATACACATTTTGCGCAGAATGCCCCACATCCATACACACATACCGATCTTTGCCGCGCTCGCCGTATTTGTCTGTTGTTCGCGAAAATACTGCCGAATAGACAATTGCTCCAGCAGCATCTTTCAGCCAGGATTGATCCCATGCTGCGGTGCTGAGTTCATCTCTTTTATCACCACTCATTACTAATTTTAAAGAGTGATCTTCAGAAAAATATCTGTAGATACCATTTTCAAGCTGATCGATATTCCATGCAACTAAATATAATTCAAGTGGGTATAAGGCTCCTGCAGAAGGGGAAGTCTTCAGCCCACCCCGCAGAGAAGTAGGTGATTCATAGGACTTTGTGACACCGTATGCTGCCCATAGAAGCTGGGATATCTCATGAATGCTCATGGAACTATCTGCATATTGGCGTACTGAACGACGAGCATTAAGTACCTCTTCAATTGAGACATCTCCGCTCACATTCGGGCTGGGAAGGAGAATGGATTGAATTTCTGAATTTTGAGCCAGAAGACAAGCGGAAATAAAAAATCCAAGCAAAAAAATAGATAATTTTCTCATTGATACCTTTCAAAAAAGTTGTCATTTTCTTTTTTAAATTGGGCAATTTATTTGTCAATATGATTATTTAAAATTACTATTTAAATAAAGCAAAAATTTTTAAATAAATCTTAAGAATTTAACTTGACAGCAAATGAATAAAAATAAGATGGATACAAAAAAACAAATGAGGAGTTGAACATGTCTTTAAATTTTGAGGATCGCTTTTCTATAAACTCGAAGAGAATGAAAAAATCAGTCATTCGTGAACTCCTGAAATTAACTGCAAAACCGGAAATAATCTCTTTTGCAGGTGGGCTTCCCTCACCGGAATCCTTTCCAATTCAGGAAGTGAAGGAAGTAGTAAATGAGATGTTGGATAAAGAAGGAAAAACCGCGCTTCAGTACTGTGCGACAGAGGGAGATGTTATTCTTCGAGAACAATTGATAAAGCATTCAAAGAAAAATGGAATGGATATCAAAGAAGAAAATCTGCTTGTTACTACTTCATCACAGCAGGGATTAGATCTCACAGCTAAGATCTTTATTGATCCTGGTGATCCAATCATTGTCGAGCTGCCCTCTTATGTAGGCGGTCTTGGCGCATTCAATAACTACGGAGCAGAAATGATCGGTGTTCCACATGACGAAGAGGGGGAAAGTGCGAAACTTCTTCGTGAAGAATTAAAAGTTTTACATGATAGCGGGAATAAGCCGAAATTCATCTACATCGTTCCTGATTTCCAAAATCCTGCAGGTATGACCATGAGTCTGAAACGTCGCCACGAAATACTTGATATTGCCCATGAATTCGACCTTATTATTCTGGAAGACAGTCCATATAGAGAGCTGCGTTTTGAGGGAGAACCAGTTCCCACAATTTATAGCTTGGATAAGGATGGTCGCGTCATTATTCTCGGAACGTTCTCAAAAATATTTGCTCCCGGGTTCAGGGTCGGATGGGTTATTGCACCCCCAGAGATCATCACCAAACTTATTGTAGCCAAGCAGTCAACAGACCTCTGTCCGCCAACCTTTTCACAGCGTATTATCGGAAGATTCATGGAAAAGGGGTATCTGGATATGAATATTGAAAAGATTAAGATAATGTACCATAGAAAGCGTGATATAATGCTCGATGCCTTTGAAAAATATATGCCTGAAGGCGTTACCTGGACGAAACCTGAGGGCGGTCTTTTCCTCTTCGTGCGCGTCCATGAACATCTTGGTATTGATACGGATGAAATGTTCTACAAAGCTGTCGACAAAAAGGTCGCCTATGTGATTGGTTCTGCGTTCCATTGTGATGACTCGGGACATGATGCGATGAGAATAAACTTCTCCTATGCTACAGAAGATCAGATCGTGGAAGGTGTAAAACGCCTTGCAACAGTAATAAAAGAACATGCAAAATAAAGTTATTTAATATAGATAGTATATGAGCCCACATTTACCCGTGGGCTTTATTTATAGGATGAGAACAATGGATAGAATTCTTTCATTACGAAGAGCTGATGACTGCATCGCTGAGCTTAAACGCATTGGAGTAACCTCTCATGGAATTGAATCAATGTATGATAAATCCCATTGTCTGGCGATTAAATTAAAAAACATCAAGCTCGGGGCTGCAAATATCATCAAGCAGGATATGCTCAGTATTGGCGGAGATGCAGCAGTATCGCGAGGAGTTGTGAACGGTAAAGTAGAACGTTCAGATGTGATTATTCTTGGTAATCTCAAAATGATACACATGCTTATCAAAAAGCTTTCCTTTCAGGATATTTTTGAGATCCCTCAGATAATCACACGCCTGCAAAAGCTTATTGAAATTGAAGAAAAGAAATTGCCATACATCTTTAAAGCCGGCGACCATACTCTTACTCTTGACCGCACTCATATCATGGGTGTGCTCAATGTCACGCCGGATTCTTTCTACGATGGAGGCAAGTACAATTCGTCAGACGCTGCAATGCTTCAGATCGAGAAGATGGTGAACGAAGGCGCTGATATTATTGATATTGGCGGAGAATCGACTCGTCCATTTTCTGAAAAGGTGACCATTCAGGAGGAACTTGATCGTGTCATGCCGATCATAATTAAATCAATTCAAAGATTTGATGTTCCGCTTTCCATCGATACCTATAAGGCAGAGGTGGCGAAAGCAGCACTTGATGAAGGAGTCAGGATCGTTAACGACATCAGCGGTTTGCAGTTCGATCCTCACATGGCAGAAACTATTGCTCAGTATAATGATGTTGCAGTTGTCGTGATGCACATCAAAGGTACGCCTGAAGATATGCAGAAAGACCCGACTTATGATGACTTGATAGAGGAAATTCTCCAGTACCTTTCTACCTCAATTTCAATCGCTCTACAAGCCGGTATTCCTGCAGATCAGATTATTATTGATCCCGGAATGGGGTTTGGCAAACGTATAGTAGATAATTTTGAAATAATCCATAAACTTGCAGAATTCAAATGCCTTGATAAGCCGGTTCTTATTGGGTGCTCCAATAAAAGTTTTATCGGCTGGATCTTGAAAACCGAAAAGGAAGAACGCCTTGAAGGCACGCTCGGAGCTCATGCTTATGCGATCATGCAGGGAGCACATATAATCAGAGTTCACGAGGTAGAACCTCATAAAAAACTTGCTCAAATTATCGATGCTATAAGAGATATGCGCCTATGAGTTTTCTGGTTCCGAATATTTTAGATGTCTTAGATATTTTAGTTGTCGCCTATATTATTTATAGGATTATACTTCTGGTGCATGGATCAAAGACCTATCAGATCGTGTGGGGTCTTATCCTGGTTGTGATCATCTATTTTATAGCGGAGCTACTCAACCTGACGCTCCTCGGGTCTGTCGTGCGAATTATACGTGATATCTGGGCGATCGCATTGGTCGTGCTTTTCCAACCGGAGATACGTTCTGCACTTATTAAATTCGGGCAGAAACCATTTGTCAGATCACTGTTTCCACAGAAGTCAGAGTATCGTTTTACTGAACTCCTCAATGCAATACGTTCTATGTCATACAACAATATCGGTGGTATTTTTGTGCTTGTGGAAAAAGTTGGATTGGATGATTATATTGTGACAGGCGAAGTTATTGATGCTGAAATTTCAGAAAAACTTATCCTGACAATCTTTAATAAAAGGACTGTGCTTCATGACGGGGCGATGGTTATCAAAGATAATAGAATTGTCGCCGCAAAGGTGATCCTCTCGCTTACAAATCAAACAAAGTATGTCCAAAGATATGGAACACGGCATCAAGCTGCAATCGGGATTTCCGAGCAAACAGATGCATTCGTCATAGTTGTCTCTGAAGAGACTGGAAAGATTTCCACTGCCAAAAACGGAACTATGAGATCAAATGTATCCATCGGTATTCTAACCCAAAACTTAATGGATGAATTTGAATAAAAAAATCATTATCGGCATCACAGGAGGGATTGCTTCAGGAAAATCTGTTGTTGCGGACTTTTTTATAAATAAAGGTGTGCCTGTCGTCAATGCTGACAAAATTGGTCATAAAATATTGCGTGTTGAAACAATAAAGGATCGAATCATTTCATGCTTTGGAGATTCAATTTTGAAGGATGGCGACATTGACAGAAAGAAACTCGGAAAGATCGTTTTTCAAGACAAGCAGAAACTTCATGAACTGAATGCAATTGTGCATCCGCCTCTCATAAATGAGATATTAAAAAGAATTGATGAAAATTCCGATCCAATGCTTGCGATCGATGCTGCGTTGCTTTTGCAATGGAACATGAATGAGATTTGCGACCAGGTTATTCTTGTTACAGCTTCTGAAAAAACAAGAATTGAACGACTGATGCAACATACAAATCTTTCCTATGAAGAAGCACAGAATCGTATTCGAGCTCAGCAGGAATTCTCTGACAAAGATGCGGATTATATTATCATAAATGACAGTTCGCTGGAAAATTTGAATGCCCGAGTAGAATTCGTCTGGGAGCAAATATCGCATAAAGCATAACCTGAAATATCAACATGATCCCTAAAAATCTGCAATATTATAAATTTTGCACCTACGGATTTCTAAAAAATCTCAGGTTTTTCGATCCTTTCATTATTCTCTTTTTCAGGGAAATGGGGTTTTCTTTTTTACAGATAGGCACACTCTTTTCTATTCGGGAAATATCAACAGGAATTCTTGAAATTCCCACCGGATTTTTTGCAGACAGCTACGGGCGAAAGCTCTCAATGATCCTTGCTTTTGCATTTTATATTTTCTCATTCATAATTTTTTACTTTTTCTCAAGCTTCGGATTGTATGCGATCGCGATGATATTATTCGCTTTTGGGGAGGCATTCCGTTCTGGAACTCATAAAGCAATGATACTTGATTATCTTAAAATGAATGGTGTCCTCGACTGCAAAGTTGATTACTACGGACATACCCGTGGAGCATCACAGTTTGGTTCTGCGATCTCCGCACTCATTGCTGGCGCCCTTGTATTTTTTGCTGAGAGTTATAGAATTGTGTTTATTGCATCGGTTGTACCGTATATTCTGGGCTTGTTGCTAATGCTGACTTATCCAAACAGTCTGAATGGTGAAATTTCCAGAATTGTACGGACATCATTCTGGAAGGGTGTTCTATACAACTTCAAAAGCACAATACAAAATTTTGTGTCGATGTTCAAAGATCCGATGCTGCTTCGTGCATTTTCCAATTCAGCCAGTTTTGATGGATTGTTCAAAGCCGTAAAAGATTATCTACAACCCATTCTGAAAACCTTTGCGCTGTCCATTCCGATCCTTATAAGTATGGGAGAGAGAAGAAGCACTATTATCATTGCAGTGACCTATTTTATTTTATTCCTTATCTCAGCATATTTCTCAAGAAAAGCTCAGACATTCTCAAATAAATTCAAATCAATTACTCGTGCCATCAATATAAGCTACATGCTCGGAGTGGGCGCTGTGATAATTGCTGGAATTGCAACTCATTTTGATGTTCGGATCTTAGCGATTTTGTTATTTGTGCTCTTGTATTCGCTTCAAAATTTAAGAAGACCTATGAATGTGGGTTTCATCAGCGAAAATATTGACTCAAAGATCATGGCAACAGGGCTGTCGATTGAATCGCAACTTAAGACACTTCTCATTGCGATCCTGTCACCTCTTATGGGATTTTTTGCTGACACTTTCGGAATCGGAATTGCTTTGATCCTCATCGGAGTTCTCGTGTCTTTGGGATATTCTTTTGTGAAAGTGACAGAAAAAAAGCAATAAAAAAAAGAAGACCTTCCATGGGGAGGAGAGGTCTTCTTAAATGTAAGGGGGAAAATGATTATTCTATAATTATTCACCAATTAATTTCTTGTATTCTTCAGCATTCATTAAGCCCTCGAGCTCATCTTTGCTGGAGATTTCAAATTTTGCGATCCATCCTTCGTCATAGGGACTGGAATTCATAAGGTCGGAAGAGTCAGCAAGTTGCTCGTTCACTTCTACGATTATGCCGCCAACAGGAATGTATATTTCTTCAACAGCTTTCACTGCTTCCACAGTTGCCAGTACATCGCCGGCAGAAAGTTCGCTGTCCACTTCCGGAAGCTCTACGTACACAATATCACCGAGTTCTTTTTGTGCATAATCAGTGATTCCCATTGTGGCTATCTTGCCGCCTATTTTGATCCACTCATGGGTTTCTGTATATAAAAGTTCATCTTTTACCATAAAAGCTCCTTTGTATAAGAATTGATATTTAGTTTCATATTATTCATAATAATGTAGCTTGAAAAATAGCATCGGGATTTTATGTCAATAATAATTGAAAATATTTGGAAATTTTAGATATGCCTTCTGCGCTGGAATGCGAGTTGGAGAGCATGTCTTAAATCGGAAGGTGCTTACGAATTACTTATCACAAGCTCTGCGATCCGGCTTCATTTCATTTCAGTCTTCTCCGCCGGCTTGCGGATACGCCCAGACAGGACGCCGTGGCAAGATTTAGACGAGATAATTCTTTTTATGCTTGAATCGCAGCGAGCAAAGCGAGTGTGATTCGAGGACTGGATGCACATTCTCGCTTCATACTTCGCTACGAAGCAAGTCTGTGCACGATCTCCTTTTCAAATCATTATCCGATATTCTTTATTTTTTGATTTAAGAACACCGAACACCGATTGCAGATTTATAATCATATTATCTTGTCAAATCTCAAATCGTTAATCGATATTCGGCATTCAGTACAACCCGAGTCGTTCCCTTCACGACCGACTCGTGTAGTCTTAGTAATTGGAGACTTGAGACATGTCGGAGAGCATGTTTTAAGTTGGAGGACTGGCTGCACATCCTCGCTTCATACTTCGCTACGAAGCAAGTCTGTGCACGATCTCTTTTTCAAATCATCATCCCATTTTATTTTTTAAATCTGTGTTTATCAGCATCATCAGCGATAATCTGCGTACTATTCTTTATTTTTTGATTTAAGAACACCGAACACCGATTGCAGATTTATGATCATATTGTCTTCTCAAATCTCAAATCGTTAACCCTGTGAAATAGCAAAGCTAAATCTTCGATTTATTTAACAGGGTTAATCGATATTCGGCATTCAGTACAACCCGAGTCGTTCCCTTCACGACCGACTCGTGTTGTCGCTGTATAAAAAAACCTTGCGAATGGTTGAGTTTCGAGACCTTCGCAATGGTTAAGATCATCAAGTTGACAAAAATTACCGCTCTCATAAAAAGGTCTCAAAGGAGTCATAATGGCTGAAATAACTCATGTAATAAAAAGAAGCGGTGCAAAGGTGCGGTTCAATCCTATACGCATCGCAAATGCAATATACAGAGCTGCGATAGCAGTGGGTGGCAGGGACAAAAAACAAGCAGAACTTCTTGCAGAACAGGTTGAGGAAATTCTAAAAAACAAGTTCTCTAAAGAGAATCCTCCGCATGTGGAAGAAATTCAAGATTTCGTTGAGCAAGTTTTGATAAAGAATGGGCACGATGAAGTGGCAAAAGAATACATCCTTTACCGCAACGAGCAGAACCGCAAGAGGGAAGAAAGAAATCAGAAATTATCCCATCCTTCTGAAAATATTCCATGGGCAAAACTCTGGAAAGTGCTCGATTGGGCTACAAAAAATGATCTCAATACGATTGTAAAAATGAATGCACGCATAAAAAATGGTGAGTTTCCCCATATTGTGCACGAGTCCGAAAGTGCTTATGAAAACGAGGTGAACATCACAGCAGAGCTTATATTGGAACGGGAAGGCAAAGTCAAAGTCGTGATGATCAGCGGTCCTTCTTCTTCCGGAAAAACTACCACAACTATAAAGCTCGAACAGCGCCTGAAAAAACATGGCTTGAGCTTTGTTACACTCAATGTAGATAACTATTTCTTCGATCTGGAAATGCACCCGAAAGATGAGTTTGGTGATTATGACTTTGAAACACCTCAAGCGCTCGACCTGCCAATGATAAATGAGCATATCAGTGCTCTGTGCAGAGGCATAGAGGTGAAAATTCCTTTCTATGATTTTAAAACAGGGTCACGCTTTTTAAATCGAACAAATCTGAAGTTGGGAGAAAACCAAATATTGCTCATTGACAGTCTGCACGGGCTTTTCCCTGCAATGACAAAGGATGTTTCCAATGAGGTCAAATTCAAACTCTATCTCGAACCCTTGCTGCAAATGAAGAATGAAAAGGGGCACTACATCCGCTGGACAGACCTCCGCCTGATCCGTAGAATGCTCAGGGATGCTACTCACCGGGCATATAATCCACAGCAAACACTCGAGCACTGGCATTATGTGCGCAGCAGTGAGTTGCGAAACATCATTCCTTACATTAACACAACCGATTATATCATAAACAGCGCAATGCCTTATGAGCTCGCCTTGTATGCGAACAGGATGTTGAATTTATTCGAGGAATGGACTGAAAAATTCAGAGATGATCCATTAAAAGAGGATGCCTTCAAAAGAGCA
Source organism: Candidatus Cloacimonadota bacterium (assembly GCA_030611765.1). GTDB lineage: Bacteria > Cloacimonadota > Cloacimonadia > JGIOTU-2 > JGIOTU-2 > Celaenobacter. The sequence continues at coordinate 30,181 of JAUWPE010000011.1, forward strand.
AACCGGGTCCGAGAATTTTTGCAGGAGGTTATTCCTATTGAAGATGATTCTTCAGTTCCCGAACATTCCGTGTTGCGAGAATTTATCGGTGGAAGCAGTTTGAAGTATTAGAAGGTTATTTTACTGGATAGCGACTGCTTTATCTCGCCGGTAAAAATAAGCACAGTAATTAGACTCTTCGACTATACCTTTGCACTTCGTGCTTCAGGTAAGCTCAGAGTGACAAAGCTATAAAGTGAATGTTTTTCATTCTGAACGGAATGAAATGCAGTGAAGAATTTAGGCTCTTTGAAGCAATAAGTGGGTTAGTTGAAAATAATATCCAATATCCAACCCCAGTGTAATAAAAAAAAGAAGATTACACGGGGCAGGCACGGAATATCCAAGTATAAAGGAAAAAGATAGATGAGTGAGAAAGAAAAGAATAGAGAAAATAATCAAAAGAAGTTTGATTTACAGGAACGTCTTATTGATTACGCAGTTAGATTCTGGTTACCAAGCCCCAGTTTACCAAGGCGTAATGCAATGAAGACTGGCTTGGTAACCAACCGAAGTGTGGTTGAAAATAATAGTACGGGCAAAATTAATTAAACCTTCATCAAAATTGTCCCCCTTATTGAAGGAAACAGATGAGCTGATCTCAATACTTTTCCGCCAGCTGGCGGATACTGCGAAAAGGAATAAGGAACGATAGTGATAAAAAAACTTCTATGTCCTCAACTAACTGGTGGATATACGGTAATAAATGGATATTGGATATTCCGTGTTGGATATTGGATATTCAGATTTTATGTATATCGACCCACTTAAAAATAAAAGAAACCAGAATTTATTTACAAACAATATTCTTGATTCTTAATACAAATATTTTGAAGCAAAATAAAAATTTGGTTAGCAATAGGCTTATCCCATCAAAATAAGAGATGCTGTTTATAACGAATAGACTCTTCGACTATACCTTTGCACTTCGTGCTTCAGGTAAGCTCAGAGTGACAATAATTTATAAAGTCTGTCATTCTTGAGCACATTCGCTTTGCTCAGTATAAACCATGTGCTGAGCGTAGCGAATGCATCCGCGAAGAATCTATTTATTAAAAGTGTGACTAACACCTTTGAATGTGCAGGATAAACCTGCACCTACCCTAAAATGTTGTGAGAGAATTATAAACAAAATGTTTGTAGCGACTGAATATATTAAGTCATTATTATCGTGCAAATTAATGAAGAAATTCAATGAATGAAATTGAAACTCACTATCCTTGACATTCCAAATCCAACCGACAGAAAAGAACAAAAAATTACCGGAGGACTCATGGCTGAAAGACTTGAATTTGGAAATATTTCAAGCGAAAAAGCAATGGAACTCGAAGAAACCTACGGGGCACATAATTATCATCCCCTTCCAGTTGTGATAGCAAAAGGCGATGGACCTTTTGTGTGGGACCCCGAAGGAAATAAATATTATGACTTTCTTTCTGCCTATTCTGCTATTAACCAGGGACATTGTCATCTCAAAATTATTGATGCACTTATTAACCAGGCAGAAATTTTAACCTTAACCTCACGAGCATTTTTTAATAATAAACTTGGCGAATATGAGAAGTTCATCACTGAATACTTCGGATTCGAGATGGTCCTGCCTATGAATACAGGAGTCGAGGGTGTAGAAACCGCAATGAAGCTTGCACGCAGATGGGGCTATGTCAAAAAGGGGATCGAAGACAACAAGGCAAAGATCATTTTTTGTGAAAATAATTTCCACGGAAGAACTCTCGGTGCGATCTCCGCATCCACAGATCACGATTGCCGCAGGCAGTTTGGTCCTTTCCTTCCCGGAGTAATCAAAATACCCTATAATAACACCGAAGCGCTCGAACGAGTTTTACAGGAGCAAGGTGATGAAGTGTGCGCATTTATAGTAGAACCGATTCAGGGTGAAGCCGGTGTTTTTGTTCCGGATGAAGGGTATATCAAAAATTGCTATGACATCTGCAAAAAATATAATGTACTTTTTATCGCTGACGAAGTGCAGACCGGTATCGGACGAACAGGACGATTGCTTGCATGTGATTATGAAGATGTCAAACCCGATGTGCTGATTTTGGGAAAGGCAATTTCCAGCGGAGTGCTTCCAGTTTCTGCAGTGCTTTCAAGCAGAGAAATTCTGCTAACGATCAAACCCGGCGAGCATGGCTCAACCTTTGGTGGATTTCCTCTTGCATGCGTTGTTGCAACCGCTGCGCTAAAAGTTATAAAAGATGAAAAACTTACTGAAAATGCAGAAAGACTGGGAAAAATATTCCGTGCTGCGCTTGAAGCAATCGACTCTCCTCTTATCGAGATCGTACGCGGAAAAGGACTGCTCAATGCGATTGTCATCAAGCCCAAAGACGGTATCGATGCCTGGAAAATATGCTTGAAGCTCAAAGAAAAAGGTATTCTCGCCAAGCCGACCCATGAACATATCATTCGCTTTGCGCCTCCTCTCGTTATCACGGAAGATCAGCTCAGGGATGCACTCGCACGAATAAAGACAGTATTTGACGAAATTTTATAATGAAGATCGGAATACGCAGAGAAGATAAAAGTAAGTGGGAACGACGGGTCGCAATAACACCCGATCATGCAAAACTCCTGAAAATAAAATTTGACATACAAACGATAGCCCAGCCATCAAAGGTACGAATTTTTTCTGATGAGGATTACAAAAAAGCCGGTGCTATCGTTCAGGAAGACCTTTCAGAATGTCCTGTCGTGTTTGGCGTAAAAGAAATGCCCTCATCCTTTTTTCTTCCCGGAAAAACCTATGTTTTCTTTTCGCATGTCATCAAAGGGCAGCTCCATAATATGCCAATGCTGCAGCGTCTGATAGACCTGAAATGCAATCTTATTGATTATGAAAAGATAGTGAATGACAAAGGTCAGAGATTGATATTTTTCGGAAGACACGCCGGTCTGGCAGGTATGGTCGATTCGTTATGGGCTTTTGGTCAACGGCTCAAATTTGAGGGATTACATACTCCTTTTGAAAGAGTTCGGAAAGCTTATGAATATGATTCAATGGAAGAGACAAAGGAAGCTTTGCGCAAGATCGGAAAAGAGGTCTCTGAAAGAGGCATTCCTGATGATATCTGTCCTCTCGTAGTGGGATTTACCGGCTATGGCAATGTGTCAAAAGGAGCGCAGGAGATCATGGATTGTTTCCCATTTATTGAGCTTACACCCGAAGAACTTCTTACAATGCAAAAGAAAAATAATATTTCTAAAAACCATCTCTATAAAGTTATATTCAAAGAAAAAGATATTGCTACACCAAAAGATGCATCTAAGAACTTTGAGTTGCAAGATTACTTTGAACATCCTGAAAAATACAAATCTCAGTTTGCTCAGTATATACCTCACCTCACCATTCTTATGAACTGTATTTACTGGTCACTCGACAGTCCGAGACTCGTCACAAAAGAAGCTTTGAAACAACTTTCTGCAGATGGTCAGCAGCTCAAATTAAAGGTGATAGGGGATATAAGCTGTGATATTGAGGGTTCGATCGAGATCACCTGCAAAATCACAGAACCGGACAATCCGACCTTTATATATGACCCGCTTACAGACGAGATCATGGACGGGAACGAAGGTAATGGAGTTATAGTTGTGGCTCGTGATAATCTTCCCTGTGAGATTCCCAGAGAAGCATCAACTTCATTCGGTGAAGCGTTGGTGGATTTTGTTCCAAACCTGCTCGCTGCTCATAGCTCAGGAAAACTCGATGTGATGGAACTTCCAAAAGAATTTCAGACTGCTTTGATCCTGCACGATGGCAATCTCACAAAAGACTATACTTATCTCAAGAAATTTTTATAAGGAAAGAAAGGATAATTCGATGAAAAAAGTACTTATTTTGGGAGCTGGACTTGTTTCCAGACCTCATGTGAACTATCTACTCGCACAAAAAGATTTTATGGTAACAGTTGCAAGCCGAACAGTTAGCAAGGCAGAAAAACTTGTTGCAGGACATCCGAACGGAACTCCTGTCGAGCTTAATGTCAAAGATGACGACATGCTTGATAAACTCGTTTCCGAGCACGATCTTGCTGTAAGTTTACTGCCTTATACTTATCATGTGAAAGTGGCGAAGCTCTGCATCAAACACAGAAAGCATATGGTCACCACATCCTATGTAAGCGATGCAATGAGAGAGCTTGATGCCCAGGCACGTGAAGCAGATGTGCTTCTTCTTAACGAGATCGGCGTAGATCCCGGTATCGACCACATGTCTGCAATGAGAGTTATTGACGGAGTGAAAGAGAAAAATGGAAGGATCGTGAGTTTCAAATCCTTTTGCGGCGGACTTCCAGCACCGGAAGCAAATACCAATCCCTGGGGATACAAATTCTCATGGAGTCCACGCGGCGTTGTCATGGCGGGAAAGAACTCAGCTAAGTGGCTTGAAGATGGCAAGATAATCGATGTTCACGGACAGGAACTCTTTGCACATCACTGGGAAGTAGAAATTCCTGAATTCGGCAAACTCGAGGGTTATCCAAATAGAAATTCTGTTCCGTACGTTGACATATACAGCATCAGGGATACAAAAACAATGTTCCGCGGTACGTTTCGCTATCCCGGCTGGTGCGCAACAATGAAGAAGATCGTTGATCTCGGATTTCTTGATGACGAAAAGGAATTCGACCTTGATGGCTTATCCTATGCTGATTTCATGGAGAAATTTGTTACAGTGAAAACTCATAAAACACTTAAGGAGAACCTTGCCGCACAGTGGGATATTCCAATCGATGCAAATCCAATATATCGTGTTGAATGGCTTGGACTCCTAAGTGATGAAAAGATCGGGCTTCAAAAGGGAACAGCTATGGATGTGTTTTGCAATGCGCTCAATGAAAAGCTGACTTATGAACCAGGCGAGCGGGATCTCCTTGTGCTTCATCATGAATTTATTGCTGAATTCCCGAATAAAAAACAACATATCACTTCAACAATGATAGATTATGGCATTCCGAACGGTGACACTTCGATGTCACGCACTGTGGGGCTGCCTGCCTCGATTGCAGTGAAGCTGATCCTTCAGGGAAAAATTCAAGAAAAAGGTGTGAAGATACCCGTTGATCCTGAAATCTATTTGCCTGTACTTGATGAACTTAAGAAGCAGAACATCGAGTGTGTGGAGCGATTTGAGGATATGTAGAAAATTCATATTCAGATAAATATCGATCTCATCAAAAAAGCTGATATTTTTTAGTATATACGGAAGGAAGCAGCAGCAGTAATAATCGGTAATATGAAGTGAGTGTTCCAACAAATTTGACAATCTACAATAGCATTACATTTCTTACAACCAAATATTGATAAAATATAAGGAAAAAAATGCTAAACCACGAAACACCAGTCTTCTCCGCCAGTTGGCGGATACGCCAAGGCAGGCACGAAATTAATAAAATAACGTTTAAAAGAATATTTTCTCTTAAAACCTGTTTTCGTGCTTTTAGTGCTTTTTGCATGCCACGGCGTAGTGAAATGGAGACGGGTGGTAAAAATATTTATATCTAAGGAGTAATGATGATCAAAAAGACACCCTTTTATAATATTCACAAAGAAAAAGGAGCGAAGATATTGCCATTTGCCGGTTATGAAATGCCGATCCAATATAAAAACGGCATTATTCATGAGCATAAAAAAGTCCGTGAATCTGTTGGCATGTTCGATCTCAGTCACATGGGGGAATTTATTATAAAGGGCTCCAAAGCACTTGAATTTTTGCAGAAAACAACGATCAATGATGTTTTCGAACTTGTTGTCGGGCAGGTACAATACAGCAATATGTGCTATTCGGATGGTGGAATTGTCGATGATCTGCTGGTTTATAGAGATGAGAATTTTTACTATCTTGTTGTAAATGCATCAAATCTGGAAAAGGATTTTGAGTGGTTGAAAAGCAATCTTATTGAGGGTGTAGAGCTTATAAATGTGAGCGATGATACTGCCCTTATCGGTGTGCAGGGACTTCAGGCAGAGCCGGTGGTGCAGAAACTGATAAAGGATGATCTGTCAACACTCGTGTACTATCATTTTATACATTCTGAAATCGATGGTGTGCCAGCATTGATCTCCAGAACCGGCTATACGGGTGAAGATGGATTTGAGATATATTTCACAGACCTCGATAGGGCAGAGGAATTATGGCACAAGGTCGAAAAAGCAGGTGAAGAATTTGATATAGAACCCATTGGTCTTGGAGCACGTGATACACTTCGTTTGGAAATGAAATATCCTCTTTATGGAAATGATATTGGTAAGGATACCAATCCGCTTGAAGCCGGACTCCGCTGGGTGGTGAAATTTGATAAGGGTGATTTTATCGGAAAAGAAGTGCTGGAAAGAGTTATGCAGGAAAAGATACAGAGAAAGCTTATTCCTTTTGTGATGGATGGAAAAGGCATTCCAAGACCACATTATAAAATTTTCAAGAATGGTAAAGAGATAGGGGAAGTGCGTAGCGGTACAATGTCACCGAGTTTGGGTATAGGTATTGGAACCGGCTATGTGCATCGCGATTATATGAAATCCGGTAATGAGATAGATATTGAAATTCGGGGTAAGATGTATCCTGCCACGGTTATCAAGCCACCATTCTATAAAGAAGGAACTGTCAAGAAGTAGGAGGTGAGTCGTAGTTTCGCAAAATTTGTATCAATCCTTAAGTCAAGTCTCCGCAAGCGGATTCTTAACTCAAGTCTTGGTCGGACTTGACTTAAAAGCGAAGCGTTGAGTTAAGAACGACTGGACACTTAAAAGCGAAGCGTTGAGTTAAGAACGATTGGACAAACCAAACTTCAAGTCTTGTAAAAACTTTGCGAAAAGAATGCAACTTTCGTAAAGATTTACTATTTTATCAAGATGAGCTTCTTCGCATCTTCTGTTTTTCCA
>JAUWPE010000147.1 GCA_030611765.1 Candidatus Cloacimonadota bacterium
ATGATTCAAATGACAATGAGTTGCTGGAAATATTATTGGAAGATATGATTCGCGACCGAATACTTATGAAAGTCGAGGGTACTTTTGCTCTTTCTGAACAGAAGATTTCCCTTTCTGACAAGGATATCCGGAAGATTGAGAAAATCGATCAGTTCTTGCTCAATTACGGAATGAAAGTGCCAATGATAAATGAGATAAGAGCATTTGCGGAAGGCGAGCAGATCTCGTCAAAAGAGTTGAATAATATCCTCAGCTATCTCATCGAAAATAAAAAAATCTTCACAATTGAGGGTTCGTTCATTCATGCTGAGATCATAAAAAAAGCGGAGAAGGTTTTATTGGAGCACTTCAAGAAAAATGACAAGCTGATCATTGCTGATTTTCGAGATCAATTGAATGCAAACAGAAAAATATGCCTGCTGCTTCTATCCTATTTTGATGATCTGGGATGGACGGTTCGTAAGGGGGATTATCGTATATTATGCGGAAAAGGGAAGAAATAGTTAATTATGAATTCCGGGTGCAGGTAGTTTAATGAAATCCGAGAAACCCATTCGTAAGATCGTACATATCGACATGGATGCTTTCTTTGCAGCAGTGGAAGAGCGTGATCATCCTGAATATAAGGGCAAGCCACTCATTGTAGGCGGCGATCCGAACAGTAGGGGAGTTGTCGCCACGTGTTCCTATGAAGCCAGGAAATACGGCATCCATTCTGCAATGGCGAGCGCTGTGGCATACAGACTCTGTCCCCATGCGATCTTCGTACATGGTAGGCATGAGGTCTATAAACAGATATCGAAACAAATAAGAAATATATTTAATGAGTATTGTCACCTTGTCGAACCCGTCTCCATTGATGAGGCATATCTTGATGTGACCTATAATAAGAAAGGTATGAAATCAGCAACACTTATTGCAAAAGATATAAAGAAAAGAATTTTTCAAGAAACCGGATTGACTGCTTCTGCAGGTGTCTCTTATAATATGTTCCTTGCAAAAATTGCTTCTGATATGGATAAGCCGGATGGGCTGGTAGTCATTCTTCCAGATAAAGCAAAAGAAGTACTGGAAGGACTCCCCATCGGAAAATTCTACGGTATCGGCAAGGTGACAGAAAAGAAAATGCAGATGTTGGGCATTCATACTGGTAAGGATTTGAAATCGCAGACTCTCGAAGAATTAATACGAAATTTCGGCAAAGTTGGGAAATATTATTACTACATCGTAAGGGGAATTGATAAAAGAGAGGTGACACCAGAACGGGATATAAAATCCATTGGTAATGAAAATACCTTTGCTGTTGACATCGATGACATGTACGAAATGAAAGAGTATCTTGAAGAATGTGCTGCGAAAATTGAAGAACGATTGAAGAAGCATAATGTCGCCGGACGAACGATAACTCTAAAAATAAGATACCCGGATTTCTATCGGGCGACAAGGAGTAGAACGATACTCAAACCGACACAAGATAAAGAGGTTATCATCAGCACAGTCAATTCTCTCTTGGAGGAAACGCTTGTGAAAAAATGCAGTATAAGATTGCTCGGGATAAGCATATCAAAGCTTGAAACAGACGAGGTCAATCTTCCGCAGCAGCTTACCCTGAAACTGTAATGTGCAGAAAATTAATTCACAGGGCTTGACATCAAAATTTTATAGTAAAGCAATTTTTCACACGGAGGTTCCATGGAAATAAAGAAAATATCGACATTACATTTGCCTGTTGATCTTGCATATCTGTCAGCTACCCAGGCGTTTATAAATGAGCTGGCTCGTCTCGCGAAGTTTTCTCAGAAGGATATTACCTTTTTTAATATTGCAGTGGAAGAAGCAATTACAAATGTAGTAAAGCATGCATTTTTGCCAGATGAAGATGCATCATTTGATGTGATCTGCGAGCTTACTCCGGTGGAGTTCAAGGTTATCGTTAAAGATAAAGGTTTGCCTTTTGATCCAAACCAGGTTGAGGATTTTTCTGCTGAAAAATCATTATATGGAGATGAACAGGTTGGTTTAGGATTTCGGCTTATGAAAGGCAGTGTTGATCAGTTATCATTTCATAACATGGGATACGGAGGTAAGGAGGTACATCTCGTAAAGTTCGTAGACCAGAAGCATGTTGAGAAATACTTTCATAAATCTGAGATGGAAGCTTTCGAACAGCCCATTTATAAATCCAAAAAAGAGCGAATCGCAATACCTTTCCATGTGGAGCTTCTCCAACCAAAACAAGCGATCGAAATATCTCAGTGTGCCTATCGAACATACGGTTACACATACATTATGGAAAATATTTATTATCCGGAACGTTTGATCGAGATGACCAAATCCGGGGAGCTTATCTCTGCAGTTTCAGTGTGTGATGGAAACGATGAAGCAATGGGGCACTGTGCTTTGGAACGTTTTGGCAGGAAAAAAGATATTCCTGAACTGGGAATGGCTTTCACAAAACCAAAATTCCGCGGTCAGGGTTGCATGACTAAACTCACAGAGTTCATGGCGGGGCAAGCATTTGAAAAAGGGATCAAAGGTATATTTGCTAAAGGTGTGAGCACGCATCCGTACTCACAAAAAGCATTACTTAAAAGCGGATTTAAAGATTGTGCCATTCTTATAGGATTGTCACCTCCGAAAACCTTTGAACGAATGAAAAATCAGGGAGCGCAGAGAGAAACCCTTGTGCTGAGTTATTTAAAACTGATCGACCAGCAATTGCACGTGTTTTCACCAAAGAAACATAAGAATATGATCGAAAAAATCTATCAAAATATCCAGATTAATGCGCAGGTCAAAATACCAGATAAATCAAGAATGGAATCTAAAGAGATGCTGCAGTCTGATGTGGAAGTGGAAGTGAAAGATTCACTTAATTTTGCAAATATCTACATCAATGATTGTGGTGAGAATATAAAGCTGGAAATCAGGCAACGGCTTAGAGAACTGTGCCAGAAGAAGATCGAAACGATAAATCTCTATCTCGACCTCTGTGATAAGAATTCGGTGAATTATGTTGAGGATATCGAAAATATGGGATTTTTCTTTGCGGGAGTATTTCCTAATGATAAGAAACAGTATCTCGTACTTCAGTACTTAAATAACGTACCTATCGATTATAATAGAATTGTGCTCGTTTCTGATTTTGCACAAGAACTCGGTGCTTATGTAAAGCAGTGCGATCCGAACCAGAAGTAGGATATCGAAAGAATATATTTTTAATATTTCACACACATTTACGGCAAGATTGTATCATAATGTGAGATAGGTCCGTAATTTTCATATCAAAGGAAACTAATTTATTTTTCGGTTTGCCAAGCCCCTTACTTTAAAATTATGATGCGTAAAAAAAATCACAGTCCTTAACATTAAAATTTCATAAATGAAGCATTTTTTTCATTTGGAGGTTCAATGGATCTAAGAAAAATATCAAAAACCAAAAATGAAAAAGGTTTTGCTCGCTATAACTTTTTTCTTATTAGTCACTTAATTCTATGATTCTGCTGTATTTTGGCAAAATTGAACTTTTTATTAGAGAGGATTCACAGAGATAAATTTATGCTCAACTTTTCCATCTTTATAAAAAATACTGGATTCCCGTTTTCACGGGAATGACATGCCTTTTATTGAAAATTACCTATCAAAAATAGTAATTCCTCTGCTTGCCGAGTCGTAGTGAAACGGAGACGGGTGTTCTCTGTGGTGAATTCTTTTTGGTTTCGGTTTACCCCATTGGATACTACTTATATCCGAGGATACAGAACAGAAAAAGGGTTTTCCTACTGGGTTTATCCGAGTTAGGTTGTTGTCAGCGATCAGGAGTATGAAGTTTCTGTTGAATGGCAGATCGAAGTGTCATATTTTCCGGCTCAAGAAATTGACGTGCTTACGCAAAACGTGAGTGCTATCAAACCTAATCCATTTAATCCAAACAGAGATAATGAATGTGAACTTTATTTTGTTTCAAAAGAGCAAAAAAATTATTTTGTAAATATTTACAATATTTCAGGTCAGTTCATAAAAAGTGTTAATTCTAAATTCATTGAGCAAAAGAGGGAAGGATTTGTGTATCAAACCAGATGGAACGGGCGTAATGAAAATGGCTTGATGTGCACGTCGGGCTTGTATTTATTTAAAGTGAATCTTGATAATAAAACGTATATAAAAAAGATGCTATTATTGCATTAAACATTAAATCGGAGGTACGATGAAAAAAGTAGTAGTATGTTGTCTATTAATTATGCTAAGTGCAGTTGCTTTTCTTCAGGCAGAAGCAACGTTCTATGGCTCAGCACGTCTTGGACTGTGGTATGAGAGTACAGACAAAAATTGGAATTTATATCAAAACGGCGTGAACGAAAGTGATCTTGCACTCTCCTATGCCATGCAGTGTAATAGCCGGCTTGGAGCTAATTTCACTATAAACAATATTACCGGCAGGGTCGAACTTGCTGTTACACCATCAAAAGTTGGACTGAGACTCCTTTATGGTAAGATAACAAAAGGTAATAAATCTATAATTATCGGACAGGATTATTCCGGCTTCAAACCTTATGGCGACCAGGTTTATGGAGAAGATCTGAATTTTATTAATTACGGATTATTCTA
>JAUWPE010000105.1 GCA_030611765.1 Candidatus Cloacimonadota bacterium
TTCTTTGCAATTGTCGGTGCAATACTCATCGGGCTGATTATGGGGGCGATGTTCAAAAATAATAATGATTCAGCTCAAAATGGATTTTCAGTTTCATCTGACAAAAGCAGCATTTCAACTTTCCCGATCATTATTCTCTTCCTTATGCAACTAGCATTTCTCATCACCGGCGGATTGGCGATCAATGGCATTTTAAAGGCAGCACTTCTAGTTTTGTATGTGATTATCATTTTGTATATCGCATTTTTCAGAATTGATAAGGAGTATCGAACCGGTTGGGTCGATGAAACTTGGTCCTTCACGAAAAAGATTCTACCCTTCCTGTTTGTTGGGATTTTTGTTGCCGGTATTGTGGCAAAAGCATTACCAGAGAAAGTTGTCTATTCTCTACTCGGAGGTAATCGGCTTTTCTCAACTTTTTTTGCATCGATCTTCGGTTCACTCATGTATTTTGCCACACTCACCGAGGTGCCGATAATTCAGTCCCTGATGTCACTTGGTATGGGCAAAGGACCTGCGCTTTCGCTATTCCTCGCAGGATATTCCCTCAGTTTGCCGAGTATCATCGTGCTCAATAAATTACTTGGATTCAAAAGAGCGATGACCTACATCCTTCTAATTGTTGTCTATTCTGCTTTTGCAGGATATTTGTATGGGAATTACTTATTTTTATAGGAGATTTTGGTGGCTGAACAGGCTATAAAAGATAGGAACGGGCGAACTTTAAGTATTTTTGAAAAGTATCTAACACTTTGGGTTTTTCTGTGTATTATTGCGGGAGTTGGTCTGGGCAAGATCGCACCTTCGATAGCAACAACCTTGGATAAACTTTCTTTCCACCAGGTTTCCATTCCCATAGCGATCTGCCTTTTTTTCATGATGTATCCCATCATGGTAAAGATAGATTTCTCTGAGGTTATAAAAGCTGGGAAAAGTCCCAAACCCGTTCTCCTTACGCTGATCATAAACTGGGCAATTAAACCGTTCACGATGTTTTTCATTGCCACTTTTTTTCTTACGCTCTTCTTCAAGCTCGGACTGATTACTGGAACTGAAATCGTGAAAACGGGGATGGAAGTACCTTTATATAAAAGCTATATTTCGGGGGCAATACTTTTGGGAATCGCTCCCTGCACTGCAATGGTTTTGGTTTGGAGCTGGTTATCAAAAGGAAATATGGGGCATACTCTTGTTATGGTTGCAATAAATTCCTTAACAATGCTCTTTCTTTATGCACCTTTGGGGGGATTTCTCTTGGGAAAAAATGACATGCCTATTCCCTGGCAAACAATAATCCTTTCTGTATTGATCTACGTGGCGCTCCCACTTTTCGCAGGATATTTTTCGCGCAAATTCATCATCAAAAAGAAGGGTATTGACTACTTTCAGAAGAAGTTTATCCCACATCTCGGTACAGTCTCAATTGTTGCACTTCTTATCACGCTTGTGCTATTATTCAGCTTCAAAGGTGAGGTGATCATTCATCAGCCGCTTACTATTCTATGGATTGCGATACCCTTGTTTATTCAGACAATTTTAATTTTTACTTTAGGGTATGTTGCAGCGAAAATACTCAAATTGCAATATATAGATGCTGCCCCAGCGGCAATGATAGGGGCATCCAACCACTTTGAAGTAGCCATTGCAACCTCGGCGATGCTTTTCGGATTATCGTCGGGAGCATCTCTGGCAACAGTGGTCGGCGTACTTATCGAAGTGCCCGTGATGTTATTACTAGTGAATATCTGTCTGAAAACCAGAAATTGGTTTGGTTCTGGAAAAAATTATAAATATCAGGAGGTATAAATGGAATCGCGCTCTTGTTCCGGAACTATTTTAGTGTATTCATGTTCAGGTGCAGCGGATGTTGGGCATTTGAGTGATCTGGTCGCACGTAAACTTGCACAAAGCGGCTTTGCCGGGATGTCGTGCCTTGCCTCGGTTGGTGCACATATTCCGAGCTTTGTGGAATCTGCAAAAAGTGCAGAGGTCATTCTTGCGATCGATGGATGTGCATTGCAATGTGCAAAGAGGGTGTTAGAGCACATCGATGCCAAGCCGATCTCATATGTTTTGACGAATATGGGATACGAAAAGGGAAAGACAAAACCGACAGATTCAATCGTTCGCAAGCTGTCTGAAGAAATAATGAAAACAATCCCCAAAAATTATACAAACAATGTGTAACCATAATAACCAAAAAAATAAAACTTATATGTAGGAGAAAAAATGTCACATAAAATTATGCTAAGCTTATTTGTGTGTATGATATTCATACTTTTGAGCTGCACTCAAGGTGAATCTGATTCAAACTATTCAAAAGCGAATCCGAATCAAATGGATAATCAGAATCAATCTGAAAAGAACTTAGACGAAGATAAGATCACTGCTCCGCCAGATAAAAAGGAAGAGCCGGTACCTGAAGTTGAAAAAGAAACCACTTTTGAAGAAAATGGTATAAAGGTCACCTTCATTGAACTTGGTTCTAAGGGTTGTGTGCCCTGCGATATGATGCAGCCGATCATGGATGAGATCAAGAGTGAATATCCCGATCAGGTTAAAGTTGTCTTTCATGACGTGAGAACTAAGGACGGCTATGCTTATGCACAGCAATACAATATCCGAGTAATTCCTACACAGGTCTTTCTTGATAGCGAAGGGAATGAATTCTTCCGTCATGAAGGATTTTATCCTAAAGAAGAGCTGCTGAAAGTGTTTCACGAACAAGGTGTTCAGTTAATAGGGAGTTGAACATGATCGAAAACATTTTTACTTGGCTGAGTAGTGCACTATATACTTCTACTTTCCTTGCTTTGACTGCTTCGTTTTTGTGGGGCATCTTGAGTATTTTGCTTAGTCCGTGTCACCTCACTAGTATTCCGCTCATTATTGGTTTCATTGATGAGCAGGGGCGCATATCGACAAAACGCGCATTTCTCATTTCATTGCTCTTTTCAGTTGGAATCCTCATTACTATTGGTATAATAGGACTGATTACTAGTCTTATGGGCAGGATGCTGGGGAATATTGGAAACATCGGGAATTATATTATTGCAATAATTTTCTTTGTTATTGGCTTGCATCTGCTTGAACTTATTCCGCTTCCATTTGTTGGTAAAGCTAATCAGCCGAAGTTCAAAAAGAAAGGTCCCCTTGCAGCTTTCGCTATCGGTTTACTTTTTGGAATTGCCCTTGGCCCATGCACTTTTGCTTATATGGCTCCAATGCTGGGGGTCGTATTCAGCGTATCATCCACAAACATCATTTATGGCGCTTCTCTAATCCTTGCTTACGCACTCGGTCATTGTATCATTATTGTTATGGCCGGTACATTTGCGGGAATTGTGCAGAAATTCCTTCATTGGAATGAAAAAACCAAAGGCGCAATTATTGTAAAAAAAGTATGTGGAGTATTAGTTATACTTGGCGGTATTTATCTTTTGATCACTACAATATGATCACTTACGCAATTTCTAAAAATGGAATTCAATCATTAGAACGATCAAGTCAAAAACAGGATAGATTGTTGATCTGTCCACGAAAGGTGCAAAAATGAATATAAAGATTTTAGGTGCAGGTTGCCCAAAATGCAGACAGCTTGAGAAGAATGTACGAGCGGCTTTGGAGAATCTCAATATTGAGGCAGATGTTGAGAAAGTTACTGATATTAATGATATCATGAAGTACGAAGTCATGATGACACCTGCTCTTGTCATAAACGGAGCGGTGAAATCGACAGGCAGGGTGTACTCTTCCAAAGAACTGGAGAAAATTCTTCAAACATGATAGCTTAATTTAGGCAGTGCCGACCAAGCCCAAGAGTTGTAAATAAAAATCTTGCCTTAATTCAATAAAGAACAGCAGATGACTTTATGGAACATTCCCTGAAAATTTGTGATCGTGCAGCAGAAAACAGTGATATAAAGAAAGTCACATGGGTTGGACTTTTGGTGAATTTTATCCTTGCGGCGATAAAGTTCATTGTGGGTATTCTCGGGCACAGTCAGGCGGTTGTGGCAGATGCTGTCCACAGTATTTCCGATATGGTCACGGATATTGCTGTGCTTGTGGGAGTGAAATACTGGTCAGCTCCACCGGATAAAGATCATCCTTACGGGCACTGGCGGATCGAAACAATTATTACCAGCTTTATTGGGATTGGTCTTGCTGCAGTTGCGGTCGGAATAGGATACAATGCAATTGCGACATTGAAAGATCACTGTATTGAGACTCCTAAGTGGTTTGCAATAATTGGTGCGCTGGTTTCGATAATCGTGAAGGAGTTATTGTATCACTGGAATGTAAAAGTTGGCAGGAAAGTGAAATCCTCTGCACTTATTGCGAATGCCTGGCATCATCGATCTGATGCACTGAGTTCTATTCCTGCACTGCTTGCAGTAGCAATTTCTGTAATCAAACCCGAGTGGGCGTTTGTTGATCACATCGGTGCAATTGTCGTTTCATTGATCATACTGAAGGTTTCATGGGATATAGTTTTTCCGGCACTCAAGAAATTATCGGATTCCGGAGCTTCTGTAAAAGAAAGGGAGCAGATCCGATCTCTCGCAATGCAAGTTGATGGAGTTAAGGATGCTCACGCGATCCGTACACGTGATGCAGGACGGGGTTTATTTGTTGATATGCATATTCTTGTTGATGGGAATATTTCTGTTTCGGAAGGGCATAGTATATCTGAAAAAGTGCGGGAGGAGATAGTCAATAACGGACCCGATGTACTCGATGTTGTGGTGCATATTGAACCATATGTTGCATAATTCTTTATGAATTTATACCATTGACATAAGCGCCCCAAACACCTATATTATCAAATAAAGTTATTAGAGGACAATACCTATGGCACAAGAAAAAAAACAAGGGAAATTAACCGTTCATACTGAAAATATTTTTCCTATAATTAAGAAATGGCTCTACTCCGAGCATGATATTTTTTTGAGAGAACTTATCGCCAATGCTGTCGATGCAATGAACAAGCGCGAAGCAATGGACCCCAATGTGAAGAAAGATGAGCTCCAGGTTGAAGTGAAGGTCAACAAACGAAAAAAAGCTCTCGAGATCATCGACAATGGCATCGGCATGACCATGCAGGAGATCAAGAAATATATCAATCAGATCGCCTTTTCCAGCGCAGAAGGATTTGTGGAAAAATACAAGGATAGGCAGGGAAAACTCATCGGGCAATTCGGATTGGGATTTTACTCGTCATTTATGGTTGCAAAAAAAGTCACGATTGATTCCCTCTCATTTAAAAAGGATGCAGAACCTGCATACTGGGAATGTGAAGGCAGTACTGATTTCCAGCTCGATGTCGGAAAACGAAAAGAACCGGGTACAACCGTCACTATTTATCTCAATAAAGAAAATGAGGATTATCTCGAGGACTCCAAAGTTCGCGATCTTATTGAGAAGTACTGTAACTTCATGCCTTTCCCGATCGTGTTTGATAAGAAGGTCGTGAACATTCAAAAAGCACTCTGGCATAAGAAGCCCAAAGACACAGAGGATAGTGAGTACAAAGAATTTTATAAGGAGCTTTTCCATCAATATGAAGACCCGCTTTTCTGGATACATCTCAATGTTGATTATCCTTTTAAACTCGAAGGTATTCTCTATTTTCCCAAAATAAACCAGTTCGATCTGGACCCCAACCGTGGTAAAATAAAACTCTACTGCCACGACGTGTTTGTTGCAGATGACCTGAAGGGCGTTGTTCCCGAATTTCTACTTCTGCTTCGCGGAGGAATGGATATTCCGGATATTCCACTCAACGTGTCACGCAGCTTCCTCCAGGAAGACAAGCAGGTGAAGAAAATATCCCAGTACATCATTAAAAAAGTAGCAGACAGTCTTAAAGGTATTTTCAAAGAAGACAGAAAGCGTTATGAAACCTTGTGGAAGGATATCAGCCATTTCATCAAATACGGCATGCTGACCGACGAAAAATTCTATGAGAACCTCACCGGACAACTCATTTTCAAGACTACAAAAGGTGATTATGTTACTGTTGATGAATATATTCTCAGAAATCCTCAGGAAGGCAAGCAGAAGAAAATTTATTATGCTCCCAGCGAAGATCTGCAGGTCACTTATATGAACATGATGAAGGAGCAGGGCATAGAAGTGATCTTTGCTCCCACAGTGTTGGATGGACACATCTTCCAGAAGATAGAAATGGATAAGGGCAATGTATCCTTTGTGCGCATTGATTCCGAGATCAATGAAAATATTGTGAACAAAGAAAAGAAAGAGATCGTTGATCAGGATAACAAAACTCCTTCGGATAAGATAAAGACTGTCTTTGAGAAAGCATTGAATAACGATAAGATCACGGTGGAAGTGAAAAGCTTGAAAGTGAAGGATATACCGGCAATGGTTGTATTTAATGAGCACATGCGCCGCTTCCAGGAGATGAGCCAGTTCGCAAATCCAGAAGCAACCGATATGCTTGCACAGCATACGCTGGTCGTGAATAGTGAAAACGATACTGTAAAAAAGATACTCACACTTAATGACAAAGGAAAAACCGAAGAAGTTAAATTGCTTTGCGGTTATATTCATGAGCTCGGGCTTATCGAGCAAAAACCTCTTACTGGAAAAGAGCTTCAGTCTTTCATCGAAAAATCAAACAAAATATTGCAGATGATCGAGTAATATCAAGAAAGATTTCACTATAAATGAGCGGTTGCTAAGTGCAGCCGCTTTTGCTTTATAGATCAGAGATACCCCCAAAAATTCGATGAAGATTCTCAGGATAGTGTATGGCTCAAGGGTTTGCAGAGATATCTTAGTAGAAAATTACTTTTGAAAAACTATTAATTTTAACCCTACTGTTAAGTCAATTGTAAAATGACGCAAATTAAATTTTAACAAATTATTAAACCTCATCTCCATATTAAATATTCAGCAAGCTGCTTTCACGCGGCAAACCAACCTTCTCCTATTTGAGGGGAAGGCAATATACTGAATGTTAAAATTCAATTACAACTTCCAATCGAAGCTTGATATGACAACATTATATTTTTCCATAATATATCG
>JAUWPE010000037.1 GCA_030611765.1 Candidatus Cloacimonadota bacterium
CGGTCGCGGAATTAGAACTCCTTCCTCAACGAAAAAAGAAATTCCATAGAATTCTGTATCGCCGAGAAGATATTGAATAGGATAGTGGGCAGCCCTGCTTTTGATAAGTTTTTTTATGTTTGATAAATTTTTCTCAGCAAGGGGTTTGTCGTATTTCAGATATAGATCGAGGCGGGAGCATTCCAGCACGTGAGCTATGAGCAGTTCTGCGTTCAGGTGTGGAGACGGAATGTCTTTTTCCGTGAAGTAATCCGATGTCCAGAAGAGCACGTCCTTAACTGTCCATATTTTGTTTTTGTTTTGCGAAGCCATATAAAATGAAAAGAAGAAGCGGGGCAAATTGTTGTCAAATTTATTGCCTTACTCTCGTATCCACCCGCCTATAATTATGCCATATTGCACTATCAGCTGGCGGATTTGACTGGTCTCTTGTTGGGGCACAAAGCTGGGGCTTTGTAACCAGGTGGGAGATCGGGCTATCTTTTGTGGTTAACGCTCGGAGCCTGCCACACCTTCCCGACACAAACAACCATACTTTTTTATTACAAACTCAATCCAAAACAAACCACAAAACTTTTAAAAAAACTGACGTATAGATTTATTTTTGTATCGAAATAATAATCTTTATTTAGCCATCCTTTTTGTTTCCATTATTGATAATATTTTCATTTCAAAACTACTTAATAACCAGTTGGGATAATTCTCAGAGCGCGTCACGCCTTAACGTGGGCGGCTTTGTTATATGAATAAATTGAGAATAGTTGATTTTTACCTTTTGAATTAATAAGATCATTTATTTCCTCTTAAAAAATCTCAACCGTTTACTTAACAAAAGCATATCTCTTAAGTAATGTGCATTTTCGGCATTCAACCATTTTTCTTCGAAATCATCTTGTTGAACAAGAGTAGCAATAGAAGCTAATGTTTTTAGGTGGAATGCTCTATCTTCTTTTGTCCCGACGAAAGCAAATATAGCTTTTACGGAATTTTCTTTAGCAGTGAACTTGATGCCCTCTTTACACCTGATGAGCATTAAGAAAAAATGACCACTACCTTCGATTATTATATGAGGAATGGCAATAAAAGGCGAGATGGCAGTATTGCAATCTTCCTGCCTGGTTTTTAAAAGAGCAAAGATATCTTCTTTATCTATCTCAACTTCATTAGATATATTTTCAGAAATTATTTCAAAAAGTTGATCCATTTCAAGAGGACCTTGCAAATCTAAAATTTTCGCAGTTTTGACCAAATTATCGAATTTGTCGTGTATAATATTGTCTCTTTCAATTATAATATCTCTGAATTCCGATTCCAGAATATGATCCGTTAACTTCTTGTCCGTAATTCTTTTTAGCAAATGTAATAGCGCATATTCGCCTTTATATTTATTTTTCCCATAAAATAGATAAAAACTTACACTTATTAAAAGAAAAGCAACACTGATCTCAATAGCTTCTAATCCGAGATCGATAATGAAAAACGAAAAAACAATAATTCCGAAAATTTGCAGCCAGGGATACAAAGGAGCTTTAAAACTGGGCCTGTAATTCTTTAACTTACTTTCTCTTAAAATAATTACTGCAATATTGGTTAAAACATAGGCGGTTAAAATAACAACGGAAGCTGCTTTTACTAACATTTCCAATTGTAACTGTAAAGCAAGAACAATAAATAAACCGGTTATGAAAATTGAGAGAACAGGTGTTTTAAATCTTTTACTGACTTTGCTGATAGCATTTGGCAGAAGATTATCTCTGCTTAAGGCCAACGGATAACGGGATGCTGACATTATTCCTGCATTTGCAGTAGTGATAAAAGCTAACAAAGCTGCAATCGAAATGATTATGAATCCGGGTGTTCCTGCAATGTTTTTTGCTGCATCCGCAATCGGCGTAAGTGAACCGGAAAATATAGGTGCAGGCAAAATTCCAACTGTCACAATAAGAATTAAAGTATAGATTATTGTAACAGTAATTACTGAAATGATCATCCCAAGAGGTATATTCTTTTTGGGATTTTTAACTTCTTCAGAAACACTTGCTACTTTCAATAATCCACCAAAAGATATGAAAATGAAACCTGCTGTTGCAAAAATTGAATTAATCCCCTCAGTAGCAAAAGGATAAAAATGAGACATATTCATTTTTGAAAATCCAAAAATTATGTATAAAACCATTAAAATTAATAAACCGGATACAAGTGATACCTGGAATTTGGCAGCTTCTTTTACTCCGATCGTATTCAACAAAATGAAAAAAATACAAACAAGGATTGAAGATATAAATACGGGAAATCCGGTAACAATAAAAATTATCTCCGATATACCAAATATGGCAAAAGCACTTTTCAATGACAATGCAAACCAGCTTAAAAAGCCGGATATAGTACCAATTAATGGACCTAAACTTCTATTTATAAAATAATAATCACCACCGGCTTTGGGCATAGCTGTGGAAAGTTCAATAATACTGAAAATACCGATCAGGGCAAGAATTCCTGCCAGAAAATATGAAATAAATACTGCCGGACCGGTTCGAGCAAAAGCAAGTCCGGGTAAGATAAATATTCCGGAACTTATCATCGCACCTGTTGCAATGCTGAATACACCAAAAAAATTTAACTCTTTTTTTAATTTCATCTTACAATCCTTATTTTAACCACGAAATGCATCAGTCTTCCTTCCACTACTCTTTGGCAGGATAAACGCACGAAAGAGGATTTGATTAACAATATCATAATTAGAAAGCCATTTAGATAATTTTGAATTCACGTCTGTTATTGAATTCCCTAAAAATGTTTTTTGTTCTTCCATAAAATCTTCTAAAACATAACTGCTATATTCGCTTTTTAGGGTTTTTGGAGCTCATAAGTATATGCATCTTCTATGATCTTTTCTTCTCTTTGATATGCTGTTATATATTGTCCGCAATTGCTGCCAATGAAATTTTCCTCAAGTTCACCGATACTTAGAATTACCTCATAGCCGAAAGAACGTAAATTATCGACCACTTTATTCCATTTTTTAGAAATTAGAGTTGACGATAAGCCATTTTTGTTTGCTTGGTATGTGGGATTTACAGGGGTTATTTTTATCAAAAAGATATCGGGTGAAAAATGTTTTAAAAGAACATCCGGGTCGATTGTCATTCTGTCTGCCATAGAAAAATTCAGAGTTATCTTTCTACCATTTTTATCGTAAAATACCTCTCCATATTCTGCTATTTTCTCGAAATCCCATTTTTGAACAGGGATAAGCCAGTCCCGCAATTCTTTGTCTGTCGTATGTATGGAAAATTGAAGCTGGAATTTATATTTATAATGCTTTTTTTTGATTTCCAGTAGTCTTTCGAAAAAATTATCCGATCCTTCTGGAGCAATTGTAGAAATACAAGGCAAGAGCCCTGAAGCATCATAAAAATCGGGTAAAGAGTCAAGGACATCGAGGACACTATGATTTAAAGCCGGCTCACCCATCCTTGCAAATTGTATCTTGAATTTTTCCACAGGGATTTTTCTATTCGGAAATCTTTTTGTCACAAGGTAGTCTATCTGGGAAATTATTTCATCCTTTGAAAGTTTTCCTTTGTACTCAATGCCGGCGTCACAAAAGCGGCAACCAACTGAGCATCCATATAATGTAGAAATGATCAAGACCCATTTTTTCTCTATGGGAAGCGGCGGCTGTAAAGATTCAACGAATTCTATGAATTTGCCATCTCCCATTTCAGCTATATAAACCATTGCAATATCTTCTCTACCAGCTTTAGCCACTACTTTCATAAATATCCTTCTTGTAATTTGCTATATATTTCCATGCCAGCTCTAATTCCATCTCCCGCAGCAATAGCTGTTTGTCTGTAAATATTATTTTTAACATCACCGATCATGTGAAGCACTTTTGATTTTTGCAATTTTTCAAGATTCTCTTTAAGATCCTCACTAAGAAAATCAAGGCTGGGGTCCCTTCCGATGGCAACTAATAGATACGAAACACAAATTTCTCGTTCACTGGTTGAATTATAACAGGTCAGTTTCAGTGAACTATCAGAGCATTCAATGTTTTTTACTTGAATATTTTCCTGGTAAGAAATTCTTTCGTTGCTCACAGCTCTTTCAAAGAGAATGGGTAGGCATTTCACTCTGCTTCCTCTATTGAGGATTGTGACTTCGTTCTTCTTTGATAGACTTAGAGCATAATCGAATGCGGCATCACCTGCTCCGATGATCGCTATTTTTTCGTTTGCAACTTGAGCAATGGGATAGACTTCATAAAAAATACGTTTTTCAAGATCTTTAGATATGTTAAGGTTAGAAAGCTTCCGCGGTTTTGTTCCTGAAGCTATAACAACAATGCGGGAGAATATTTTTCTTTGGTTAGCGTTTATAATAAATACTCCTTTATTGTAATCGAGCTCCAATACTTCTTCAAATTGTATCTTTACCCTTGCATTTTTGAGTTGTCTCTTGAAAAGTTTAATAAGTTCCGGTCCGGGGATTCCATCCGGAAATCCCGGATAATTCTCAACCAGATTTGCATTCCTCAAAAGCCCGCCAACATCATCTTTTTCCAGAAGGATGGACTCGATCCCATAACGTTTTAATTGGATTGCTGCACCTAATCCTGCAGGTCCTGCTCCAATTATTACCACATCATTAATATTCATTTCGTTAATACCCTTAGCTGTTCTTTTATTTCTTCACAGAGTACAGGAGTGGCGAAACCATGAGACAGATTAAGAAGGGTTGCTCGATGAAAATCTTCATTATAAGTTGCGGTTCCATCTATTGCAAAAAATACCTCAAAGCCCCTTACGAAAGCAGATCTTGAAGTTGTTTCACAGCAAAGATGGGTCATAAGTCCGGTTACCACAATTTGGGTTATTCCATTTTTTCTCAGCACGTCCTCTAGTGAAGTTTTGTAAAATGCATCATATTGTGTTTTTTTGATAACAATAGCACTGGGGTGTTTCAACTCCGGAGTGATTTCACTTAAAGGATTCTCTTCGGTTATTAAATCTCTCCACCACTTATCCATAAGATTTGCATCTTTTTGGGTATTTAGATGACGCGTAAGTATCACAGGCAAATTATTATTGAGAAAGGCATCCATAAGATTTTTAATTTTCGGAATAATTGCTGACGCACTTGGGATGTGAGCATGTGAACTTTCATCCAGAAAAAACCTTTGTATGTCCAAAATTAAAAGTGCACAATGTCCGGATTTGAAATCAATCTTATGCCTTTTCCTGAATGTTTCCAATTCCTGAAGCATTTGCAGTGATTTTTCATGAATGGACTTTGACGTAAAATAGCATTTCCGCATTTAATTTTCCTTGTGATCTCGCACAACGTTTTGAGTATTTTTGAAGTTGCATCTAAGCGATTTAGCGGAGCATCGCAAACACACTTTTGGGCGATGTTCGGAATCGATCTTAATTTTCATATTACTAATTATTAACCTTCCACTAAATCTATTAAAAATGAGTCAACCTCTTTATTATGTAATTTATGTACTTCACATTTTGGACAATTTTGCAACATAATATTCTTCCAGTCTTGTTTTTCCTTGCCTTCAGGCATTTGTTTATAAAATTTTCCCCAATTATATCTATAGCACCCTATTTGCTCTTTATACACAGGACAATTCGACTTTTTCGGTTCTGTATTGTAAAAGGGACACTTAATAATCTCATAGCATTTTTTATTTGACATAAAAACAACTTTTAAAGATATAATTTAACTAAGCATGTCGGCTAATGTTTGGCGTGTGCGGTGCTCTTTCTCATTTTCTTTCGATCTAAGCACTGACACGTTTGTTAAGCCCATTTCTTCATATTGCTCTATTTTTTTCTTTAAGTTCTCTACTAGTTCTAATTGAGCTTCGTTGAATTTATTCATTTATCTTTTACCTTTTTAGGATTCAACTTTTTTATATCCTGTTCCAGCTCTTTGAAGTTTTGCTCAAATTCGATCTTTTTTAATTTATCTTTATATTTCATAAATTCTATTGCAGATTTTTCTTTTGCCATTTGATGACTGATTTTTCCTGCGTTAGAAAGTAATTCTCTTCCATTCATTTGTAATATTAGATCCAAGCGATTTATCCAATCTTTCATATACATTGGAGTTTGTTGTTGTGCCATTGTTTCTGCGAATGCAAGATATTGTTCCACGAGTAAACCCAGAAGTTTAATCTCATTTTCGGTCAAATAATTTTTGGCAATACTAACATCACTTTTCCTGACTAATATATTTGCTTCTTTATCATAAGATTGCATTCCCAAAAGCAGAAGAGTTGCATCCACTCGTCGGTAAATAAGTTCGGATGCTGTTTGCTGACTTATTGCCCAAAGCAATTTATTTTGAACCACTTTGAAAAATGCGATTGTTTTTTCATTTTTTGAATCATAATCTATGCTGGTTGTATAAATATCTTTGATTTTCTGATAGAAGAAACGCTCTGATAAACGAATTTCCCGAATTCTTTCTTGAAGCTCATTAAAGTAATTCATCGAATTACCTTTTTTGAAACGGTCATCATTTAAAGCAAAACCCTTTACAATATATTCTTTTAAGCGTTGAGTCGCCCAAATTCGGAATTGGGTTGCAATCTGTGATTTTATGCGATAACCAACTGAAATAATTGCATCAAGATTATAAAATTGCTGATTTCGTTTCACTTCTCGATTGCCTTCTTTTTGAACTATTAAGAAATCCTTAATAGTTGCCTGTTCTTCAAGTTCACCATCATCAAAAATACTTTTTAAATGCATATTAATATTTGGGACTGTTGTTTGAAACAATTTTGCCATAAGCTTTTGTGTAAGCCAAACAGTTTCATCTTCCAGCCGAACATCGAGCTTTGTTTTACCGTCTTCGGTTTGGTAAATTATTAGTTGGGAGTTATTTTCCATATTATTACCTCTTTAATTTATATGCAGAATCCAAAGTGTTTTTTCCATTGATTTATTTTCTTTTGTGCCATCTATTATTAACTCCTATATTCTACTTAATATCTAACCAATGAATACATTCTTTGAAGTCAAGTAGATTATGTTCTATATTTCTAATGGGCATAATGTTTGGCGTGCGCCACGAATTCCTCTGTTGACAGCTGTGTTATCGGAAATTTTGCAATTATTCAGATACAATCAAATAAGTTTTTTTGTTGTTCTATATCATTTTTTTTATTTCTTTTTATATCTTCAATATTACCATTCAATCTTGATAATATGATGTTATAATATTCACTGGATATTTCTATTGTTATAAATTTTCGTTTCAATCTTTTGGCAACTGCTACAGTTGTTCCTGTACCACCGAAGGGATCTAAAACTAAATTGCCTTCTTTAGAACTTGTTTTTATTATTAATTCTAATAAATCTTCCGGCATCTGACAAGGATGTTTTCCTATCCTTTCTTTAAAAGTACCACAAACTCTCGAAAACTGCCAAACATCATCAGGAATTTTTCCCAATGGATTTGCTCGTTTATCTTTATAAATAAGCTGTCTCGCAGAAGGAATCCTGATAATTTTATCATTAAAAATAAATCTCTCTTTATTTTTAGTAAAATATAGGATGTGAGTATGAGAACGATTAAATTTCTTCCTCTGATTTTGTCCAAAAGTGTAGTACCAGATAATCCAATTTCGATAATAAAAACCTGTTCTTTTTAAAATTATATTTATCTCTGCTGCAAATTCATCACCAATTGCAATGTATATTGATCCATTATTCTTAAGTAATCTATATGTTTCTTTTATCCATTTTTCCGACCAGTTATAGTAGTCTTCATACGACATATTATCATTATGAACATCATATTTTATTCCAATATTAAAAGGTGGGTCTGCAAAAATTAAATCTACAGATTTGTCTGGAAATGTTCTCATGATTTCTATGCAATCCCCTAAATATATTTTGTTAGTTTCCATTTTATTATTTCTCCAGATTGAACAACTGACAGGGTTTCATCTTAAATTGTAATTTTGTAGGATCTGGAGTTCCGCCTTTTCTTTGCAAAGTGATTTTTCCAATGTGTAAACTTCCTCGTGTAGAAATGCAAACTTCACCTTTGCCAAGAAAATTCATTACAGTATTAATATCAATAAGTGTCCAGGTTGTTGTGTTGTTTACTCTGTCAAGTCTTGTAACTAACATCCAGTCAGCAGATAATCCACCTCTTCCCCGGATTATATCACTTATTATTACGATTATGTTTCTCTTAAAGAATTTAATGATTTTATTTTGGATTATTTCTGACATTTCGTTTAAGAACAAACGCCTGTTATCTCTGAATATTTTAGTACTGGTCTTTTCTGTATATTTTTTGGGGTTTAGTTCTCCTGTAAAAAGTTTAAGCCAAAACGAAACATCATCTTCAAATTTCCACATTTCCTGGTAGTTTGCAACAGCTCTTTTATCAATTTGATTATAATCAGCATTTTTGTTTGCTTTCTTTAGGGATAAATTCTCAATTTTAAGTATATTTCCAATCTTTATGATAATACTTATCTGGGCATCGGCTTTTTTGAATTTTACAAATTGATCATACTCTTCTTCATTTACACCAAACTTACATAAATCGCTTTTCTTTATTCTGGTGGGGATTTGAATAGCTTTTACAGAATTGAGATTTTTAATATTGTAACCCATAATTTTAAGCCATTCTTATGATTCTTCATCCTTTTTCCAATCGTTAAACTTTTCACAAATAGCTTTTTCGTTTGCAAAACCACCTTTTGCAGTTTTTGAAACAAGTTCTGTTTTGTTCATTTATTTTACTTCCTTTAGAATAATTTCCTATAATGTTCTGCGTGTGCGGCGGGATCGGGACGATGAATCGGGGACGCCCAAGACAGACCACCAAAACATGAATCCATCAGCAGACGGATCAGGCAAAGAGAACTGCAAGACTGAACCGCTGACACGCTTGTTAGGCGTTTTACTTTCATCGAGAATACTTTGAACCTTTATTGAATATTGGGTTTTGTTTTGTTTGATGACCTTTTGAAAGCCAACGATACCCATTAAGCTCCAATACTTGCCTAATCAAATATCCCGTACACATTTTAACTCTATCTCCAAAGACATCACCAAATCTGTTAAATAAATCTTGTGCTATTCCTTCAACTGCAGGTCTATTAAGATTAGAATAATTGAACATTTGTTGTAAGCTTGATTGTTCATTTAAAAAAAGCCAAATACGATCTCTTAAATTCGAATCAACATCCGTGAAAGAACCAATTTCATAACCTAACTTAGATATCATTATTACCTTCCTAATATTTTGTTGCTAATTTTCCAAGTAACATAGTCAAATTGACGATTTTGCGTAAAAAGAGGTTTATGGTAACTAAATAAACCTGATTTTCTTTTTTCCTGTATTTTACTTCTGGTATCATCGTTTAAATTATCCCACCAAGATGGAGAAATTGCAATATTTTCAAAATATTCAAAAGCGAATTCAATTATTTTATTGGAAATTTCACTATGTGGTAATGAATTGATAGAAGCAACAAGTTTATTATTAATTTTACTCTCTCCAATCCACGAAAAAACAATTGCACCACCACTATCTGTACAAATAATCGAGAAAGTAATCAGATCAAGTTTTATACTTAGATTATTAAAATCATCTGTTGATTGAAGTACTTGACCATTAAAATCAATTTCAGGATAAAAAGCACCACTACATAGAATATCTGGAGTTTCATCTATTTCTATAATATAATGGTGTAAATCATCAAAATTGTTAGAGATTAATTTAGCATCATACTCTTTTTTATAAATCATTAAATCTTCTAATCCTTTGTCAGCACCTTTTTGATTTAACCCGCAAAAATCTTGAGTAATTATCTGTTCAGATAACGATTTACCTTTATCAGTTTCTCTAATTTGTGGAATAAGTGATAATTGAAAATTTTTAGCATGAATTTCTTTACAGATTGCACGGTAGGCTAAAAGAAAAGTTTGTTCATATGTATTTCGAAATTCATGGTCTTCAAGTGGCTTAAATGTTTCATTATCATGTAAACTACAAAATCCTGTGAAAGTTGTTGCTTCTTTTATACCAGTTAGTTTCAATTTTGCAAAACCATTATTTTTTACAATTGACATTATGTTATTATCAAAGTAATAAACATGACCATTTGTAGCAATTTTATTTAATCCACCATTTCGTTGTATTGTATGTGCTTTTATTATCCTACCTTTACAATTATCTCTACTTGCTTCTGGATGTAAGCAATATTTTGGTGTTTTGTTATAGTTATTTATTATTTCTTGAAAGGTTGGTGGTTTTTGTTTATCTCTTAACCAATGGCATTTTATATATTTTTTCCCTGAGCCACACCAACACACATCATTTCTACCAATTTTATTCATTAATCCACCTTAATGTATTTCAATAACGCCTAACGGATGTATCCCCGCCATTAATGTCGTGAACTCATCCAAAATCGGGGTGTCCACGACGTATGTCGGGGATTTCGCATTTAGATTATTCGTCATTTTTCTTTTCGATATTATCAATTTCAATATCCAAATTATCTAATGGGCTCACGATTTTATTTTTTGCAGTATGTGTAATGTGTCTATATATTTCTGTTGCCTGCCCCGCAGTTTTGAAAAAATGTATCGGGGTTTTTGAATTCTTATGTCCCAGAAGGTGTTGCACATATCCAAGATCAGTACCATGTTCCAGCAAATGCGTTGCGGAACTGTGACGTAATGTGTGAATATTTTCCTTATTTCTTTCTCTTGTATTCATAAAAATCCAATGTGGATTTCTTTATGTTTTATTGCTTAATATCTGTCAAGAAATTTGCGCTGGAATTTATAATTATAAATCCTCACCCTTTAATTCCCTCTCCTTCGAAGGAGAGGGTTAGGGAGAGGTAAAAAAAGACGCACACCGAATTCGATGTGCGTCCTTAGTTTATATGTTTTATGCGGAGATTATCGCATCAAAACCAATTTCTTGGTAACCTGCTTTTCATTTGTTTCAAGTCTGTAGAAATACACGCCATTGGAAACGGTTTTATCATTATTGTCCTTGCCGTCCCATACAAAATTAATAGCAGTACCTTTCGGGCTTATTTCGGGAATGAAGGTTTTTACAAGCTGTCCTTTTATGTTATAGATCTTCAACTCAGCTTTTTGTACATTTGCAGGAAGTGAGAAGGAAATCGTTGTCGAGCTGGTAGCAGGATTGGGGAAGTTCTGGTTGAGTCTGAACTGATTAATTGTATATGGATCATCATTTGAGATCGTAGGAATTTCATAGCTGGAAGTTGGGTCTCCAATAAGAATATCATCAACATGGATGCCGTCTTCCTCGACATTGCCGTCAGAAGCCATCAGGAATCTGATATAAACCTGATCCTCGCTAGCGAAGTCAGATAGATCAGAAGTCTCTGCGACCCAATCTGCTTGTGTGCCGTCATAAATAGGTTCTCCGGTTGGCTGGAAAGTTCCTATGCCGGGTTCTGTATATTCACCCTTGAGGGCTGTCCATGTTGTACCGTCTATTGATGCCTGAACCTGTGCATAGTCCCAGTTGGACTCGATATCCCATTTTACATTGAAGTACAGGTTTGCACTACCCTTCATGCCGCTCAGACTTACAGGATCGGCAAGCTGAAGAATTGCATTTGTCCAGGGCGGATAGTTTCCACCCGGGCTGTCCGTAAATGAATGTGTTGGGGATACACATGTTTCATCTGTTACATCCCAGTCGGCAGAAATCCATTGGGTCATGCCGTCTTCAGCATCATCAAAGAATTTCGCATAGCCGAGATGGTAATCATACTGGGCATTGCCATTTACAGTGAGTGTTCCAATATAAGGAACATGACCTTCGGCAGTTACATAAAGAGTATAGGTGAAGTTCGGAAGAGTGACTTCGTAGCTGCCGCCCGTTGACTGAACAGAAGCATACTCTTCACCATTATCGCTTCGTATATAAGTAAGTGTTGCATTACCTAAAATTAAGAAATCATCATAGACATAACCTGAAATAAAACTGCTTTCAACAGGATCAAGCACTATATCATGAGAATTCATGCCGTATCCGAGGAAGTAGCTGAATTCCTGGTAAGGATCGAATCCCCATTTTGTAATATAGATATCATAATAATCGACCGGATTGCCTTCCTCAGAAGCATAGAGACCGGAAGCATTTGTGGTGGCAACAAAGACAGGATCATCAGTATTGGGATTTGCCCCTTGTTCATAGAAGCAGACTTCGGCACTTGTTACAGGAGACCCATTCTGGCTTTCTGTTACAAGACCGGATACATCTCCATAAGCTACAATAACAGGGAAAATCTCTTCATAAAGATCATATCCCGATTTTGCGATTATCGCATCGACAGGGATCATAGTTGTCGGTGTTATATCACAGGTTATATCTGCTGCAGCGCAGAAACCTGTTCCATCAACATTAACCCATAGCGTGAAATCATTCTCATCTGCATAAGCTTCTATAGTGCCTTCGAGATTGAGTGCAAAGGTGTCAGCCAGACCGAAATCTGTGGTTACGTTCAAAGAGGGATTTGTAAGATCGAGGGCAGTTACGTTAAGCTCTTCTATGAATAGGAAGTACTCGTCACCCGGATTTTGTCCAAAGATTTGAAGGGTAGGACCATAACAATAGTTCACATTAAGAATTGCCGTGCCGGTCGCATTAGTAACTTCGGTAGCCGAGATGTAGTCCAACCCTTCTGCCCAGACGTTAACTCCCACCTGAGGAGAGACGCTATCCGGAGCCATAACTTCAACTGTGACCTGTGTTGGAACGTTCACATTGATTGTGTCTGGATATATAGTTACGACACTTGCAGTAACAGTGATATCTCCAACATATTTATAATGATTATGGGCTACGATCGCAATATGAATAATTCCTGATTCGCTTGGAACAATGTCAAAAACGACAGTTCCTTCTCCCAAAAAATTTGTCATACCATAACCATAAATAGTATCGTCATCATAAACAGTAATCCTTGAAAAAGCAGGAGCAATTACATCAATTTCTGGGGTTCCAGCCATTATTGCTTGAGGGTATGTTGCTGATAAGTTTGTTGGTGCTTCTGTCCAGAGTTCAAGAGAAGGGTCACCAAACACATTTAACTCATAGCAACACCACCTTATTACTTGGTCTGATTCAATAAATGGGATAGCATGTTCTTTTGAAACCTGATTAGTCCCTCCGATGGAATATACACCATCATCAAAAAAAGCATCAATCCATTCTCTGTTAAATATTTGAGAAGGTCCGTCTGTTCCACCTGGTTCACCCCAGCCATAACGAGAATTAGCTATAAAGGTTGAAGCTGCTGTAGGCATAGTTGAGATCTTCTCTGAAAAGCAATCATAGCTCTCATAACCTCCATAAGCATTTCTATTATCAAATGAACCGGCATAACAACCCTGAGTATATCCATTAAAGAAGTTATGATTAATTCCATTGTTATAAATATTATAAGTAGTTAAATCAGAATTGTAAATTGTCATACAATATCCTACACCACAATGGCCAAGATGGCAAAGAATATTTGGACCTAGATTGAGTTCAGTAAATAAGTCATACGCAGTCCAATCACCATCCATTTCATACAAGGTAGAGACATCCCAGCCAGTAGGGATGCCAACAGTTGTGTAGCCATTATTACTGCATCCACCAATCAATTCATTCATATATGTTCCGCCCCAGGTGTAAGTTGGATAATATGGGGGGCCCCAAAGAAGTTCACCAACAAGCAGAGCGGATTGCACCTCATCAGCCACAGGAGTTTCTGAATAGAGCATCATTTTATTAATGGCATTAGCAATTTCAGTAGGATTGTTCATACAGATTCTTCCAATATAAAATTCTGCAATAAGGTCTGCTTCATTTGGTTCACCCCATCTATTGTCATTATCATTATTCCAATCAGGACCTGAACCTGGAGCAGGGGTTCTGTCTAAACATGCATAATACATATCAGCAGGAATATCATAGTCTTCATAACCACTTCCAGGGTCAGCAAAAAGTCCACGATGTGGAATAATATTCTCAGAAGGATTGTTAGGTGCAGAGTCTCCTCCAAGAAGAACAAATTGAATAGGACCTTGTGAATACTGGTCAATAAAATAATTTCTCATTTTATCCTGTTCATCTACTCCAGTGTAATTAGTATAAATATCGTTAACTAATTCAATCTTAGTCCGATATCCACGGTGAGAATGAAAATCTACCAGAGGTTGAAAATCATCAGCATAGTCTGCAGAGGTTACAATAATGTAATCATAAGCATCATCGTCTCTTGTTTTTGTAATTATGTAATTATCAATTTTTTCTGGGTTATCAACTAACTTTTGTAATCTTTTTTCTACCTGAGGATTCTTGAATAAGAACCGTCCAGCTGATTCAGCGGCTTCGTTGTATTCAGTTTCTACTGAAACAACTATTTCTTTGTAGTATGACAATTCGCCGGTTGCAGGGATATATTTAATTGGAGTTAGAGCAAGTAATCCGAGAGAATATCCAGCAAGGTAATGTGTGCTGTAATTAGTGTATTGCCTGGTTGGGAAAGGTGAATCGCTTGAATAGATGGCTTGGTTCGGAGGAGTAAATTCTGCCTGATCTAATAATGAAAAAGGTGTTGGTTGCTGTTTTGGGTAAATCGTGTAGTTTCCGAGAGGAGTTTCTTCATAGAATTCTATTGAGATGTCAGAGATGGCTTGTTCTTGAGGAAGGAGAAGATTGATGCCTATATAGGGAAGGGAGGGTTCGCCGGGATTTCCAAGATGGTAGCTGTCTTCCAGTTGAAGAATAGCATATTCTCCATCGATTTCGATTTCAGGAGTATTAAAGTAGTAGGTCTTTGTTATCACATCTGCAAAACTGATGGATGCAATAAAAAGAATGAGTATTAGGATACTTAGTTTTTTCATACTGATCCCCTTAATTTTATTTTTATATTTCTAATTTTCCGTCTTTAAAAAGAATTGTATTATCGACTTTTATGATTTTATCGAGCATATAGAATTGTGCGATCATATTGGAGTCAATGCCAGTAGCTTCAAGTTCATCCCAGCCGACTTGCAAAGTAAGCGCACCAAAGATCTTTGTATTTATGTATTGATGATAAATATTTTTATGCAGTGCAGAATTCATTCCAATAGTGAACGAACCGACTGTATCTTTATCTCCGCTGGCATTCTTGAAAAGTGTATGAAGTTTTTCATTATCCGTTTTTGCCTTCATCTCAGTGATCTTGTTATCCTGAATAATGATAT
The DNA here is from genome assembly GCA_030611765.1 of Candidatus Cloacimonadota bacterium. Lineage (GTDB taxonomy): Bacteria > Cloacimonadota > Cloacimonadia > JGIOTU-2 > JGIOTU-2 > Celaenobacter. The sequence goes on from JAUWPE010000037.1 coordinate 15,288, forward strand.
CGACTTCTTCGAAGATTGTGTCATAGAGATAGGCAAAATCCGTATGGAATTTCCCATTGATCTTGCCTTTTTCGAGCAATCCAACAACGAGTCCACCTGGAAGTTCGGAATCTGTAGCAGGTGAATTTGCAATGCCGTCTTTGATCTGGATCACTCTATCCTTTGGAAGATTTATCTCGATCATACTGCCGTTACCATCATCGATGGAAATATTCTTAGATTCGGCAAGTATGTCTTTCACCTTGTTACATCTTTCAGTAAGACTTTTCGGCTCTTCATTCAATGCTTTCCAGTACATTTCGCTTCGGAGTTCTGCCTCAGCTTCCTGGAAATTGTTATAGATCGTATCGATTGTAAGGAAGCGAACATCTGTTTCGTAGGTTTTGCGTACGTTTTCCCGTTTTGCTTCTTCGATGAGATCGCTTTTTTTGATGAGGTCTTCGCTTAGATTTTCGTCTTCAATCTCATCAAGGAATTCTCCGGAAAAGATAATATGTGCATCTACATCATTAATAAGGAAATCGCTGATCACATCCTTGGTGGCATAGGAAAGCGGTACGTGGCGGATGAAGTTATACTCCATTTGTTTTGTCCAGAAGATAGGTATTGCATAGGCACCCTGACGGGCGATCTCTACCATAAGGTCTTCAACCAGTTTCCTATGCATCGGCTGGTAGCTGATAACAACTTTTTCGTTTTCTTTGATACCAAGATTGTGAGTAATGATCTTGTGGGCTATATCTTTGAAGCGTACCTTGATGACCCGCTCTCTTCGCCAGTCTTCAATCTCCTGGTTGAGAAATATATGTAGAACATTAGTTTTACTGAGTTCTGCTTCTCCGAGGGAAACATCGACAAAATAATTCTTTGCAACAGCCCGAAAGTATTTTTTGATAGTTCCGCGTACATGCTCGGATTCCACCAGTTTAATAAGTCCGGCGTTTTCAAGCTGCTGCATATCATACCAGAGCGCATTTGGTTTGATCTTGAATTTCAGTGCGAGTTCCTGAGATGTATATTTCTTATCAACTAGATGACGAAGAATCTTTAGCCGTCGGTCAGAAGAGAGGGTTTTGATACCTTTAAGGGTTGAGATATAAAATATTTCCTGCATAGAATTTACTTTCCTAATTAATTAAATTAGGCATGCGGGAGTATTTCATCCCGCAAACCCATCTATAAATTTACTGCAATAAGAGTAATTTTTTCGTAATTTCTTTCTGGTCTGTAGTGAGTCTATAGAAATAAACTCCACTTGCTACCGGTTTATTGGAGCTGTCTTTTCCGTTCCATTCGATCTCAAAATGAGGTCCTTCATCAATATTAGGTGTGAAGGTTATCACGAGCTGTCCTTTGATGTTGTAGATGGAAAGTTCTGCTTCCTGAATATTCTGTGGCAATGCAAAAGAGAAGGTAGTGGAGTTGCGGACAGGATTCGGGAAGTTCTGGTGAAGTGATACTGTCTGAACAGGACGAGGATCATCATTGCTGACAGCAGGAATTTCATAACTTGTGCTTGGGTCACCGATGAGTACATCATCCACATGGATGCCATCTTCCTCGACATAGCCGTCAGAAGCCATTAGGAATCTGATATAAACCTGATCTTCGCCAGCGAAATTAGAGAGATCAGAAGTTTCTGCGACCCAATCTGCTTGTGTGCCGTCATAAACAGGTTCTCCGGTTGGCTGGAAACTGCCCGTTCCTGGTTCTGTATATTCGCCCTCAAGAGCTGTCCATATTATTCCATCTGTTGATGCCTGAACCTGTGCATAGTCCCAGTCGGATTCGATATCCCATTTTGCATTGAAGTGCAGATTAGCACTGCCCTTCATGCTGCCCAGACTGATGGGATCATTAAGCTGCATAATAGCTGTTGTCGATGAAGGATAGCTTCCACCCGGGCTGTCCGTAAATGAATGTGTTGGGGATACACATGTTTCATCAGTTAATTGCCAATCAGCAGAAATCCATTGGGTCATGCCGTCTTCAGCATCATCAAATAGAACTGCATAACCAAGATGATAATTAATGACCATATCACCATTCACGAGCAAGGTGCCGGAATAGGGGACATGAGCAGGTGCCGATACATACACATAATAATTGAAATGGGGAAGGGAAACGCTATATGTGCCATTGGAAATATCAACTGCTGCATACTCTTCTCCATTATCCTGTCTGTAGTAGTGGATAGTACCACTTCCTATATACATGAAGTCATCATATACTGAGCCGGATACATTTCCGCTCTCAACAGGATCGAGCTGCATGTCATGTGTGTTTGCACCATATCCGAGGAAGTAGCTCAGTTCCTGATAAGGATTGAATCCCCATTTATCGATATGAATATCATAATGATCGACTGCTTGTTCTGAAACAACATTATACAAACCTGAGGAGTTTGTGGTAGCAGTAAATAGAGGGTCGTCATTGGGTACTGCTCCTTCTTCATAGAAACGTACCTGTGCATAGGAGATAGCAGAACCATTATCACTATCAGTCAGTATGCCGGACACAGTTCCGAATGCAACAATAACAGGAAAATCTTCTTTATAAAGGTCATAACCGGATTTTGAAATGATCGTATGAACCTTACCGAGCTCATCCGGTGTCATAAGCAGGGAGTTATTGCTTGTGCTGGTATAATCGTCGTTGTTCAGTTTTGCCCAAAGAGTTGTTTCATCATTAGTACAATATTGAT
>JAUWPE010000066.1 GCA_030611765.1 Candidatus Cloacimonadota bacterium
CCATCTCGCAGCAATGGCTGGAGTGCGTCCCTCGATAGAAAATGCACCATATTATCAGAAAGTGAACATTGAAGGGACACTGAATCTGCTCGAATGTTGTAAGGATCATAGTATTAAGAAGTTTATTTTCGCCTCCTCATCATCGGTGTATGGAAATAATGAGAAGATACCTTTCTCTGAAAATGATCCTGTTGACAATCCGATCTCTCCCTATGCTGCGACCAAAAAAGCAGGTGAGCTTCTCTGTCATACATATCATTATCTCTATGATATGGATATTGTTTGTTTGAGATTTTTTACAGTGTACGGTCCTCGCCAGCGCCCGGATCTTGCGATCCATAAATTTTCTCAGTATATCATACATAAAAAGTCCATACCATTTTACGGCGACGGTTCTACATCAAGAGATTACACCTATATTGATGATATAATCGATGGTGTTATGAAGGCATTTGCGTGGCTCAAGAAAAATAAAGGTGTATTTGAGATCATCAATCTCGGCAATAATGAGCCCGTAACACTTGAGGAACTTGTAAAAGAAATTTCGGAAAATTTTGAATACGAAATACTTACTAATAAGCAACTACTACCCAAAGGTGATGTACAAAGAACCTATGCGGATATTTCAAAGGCGCAAAAAATGCTTAATTATAAGCCAAAAACAAATATAAAAAATGGATTAAAGAAATTTTATGAATGGTTCAATTCTTATTATAAATTAAATTTGATGGAGTAACATGTTTGACTTATTAGAAAACTGGAAGAGAACTGAATATGCAGGTGATCTTAATATTGGATCCGAGGGACAAGATGTAGTGGTCATGGGGTGGGTTCATAATCGACGTGATATGGGAAATCTTATTTTTATTGATCTGAGAGATGTGAAAGGCATTGTACAGGTTGTATTCAATCCCATGAACAGCACGCAGCTTCTGACAAAAGCTCACAATCTTCGGCTTGAATATGTGATCGCAGTTAAAGGGACTGTGTCTGTTCGTCCTCAAAATATGATCAATCCCGATTTGAAAACAGGTCAGATCGAAGTGATTGCTAAGGATTTGAAAATACTTAATTCATCAAAAGAATTGCCAATACAAATAAATGAAAAAGTTGTCGCCGATGAGGATTTGCGATTGAAATATCGTTACCTCGACTTGAGGCGGCAGGAGTTACAACATAAGATATTACTCCGTCATTATATCGTTTATGAAATGAGGAAATTTCTTACGGAAAGAGATTTTTATGAGATAGAAACTCCTTTACTTGTGCGAAGTACACCTGAAGGTGCACGGGACTATCTCGTTCCCAGCAGGGAATACAAAGGAAAATTCTATGCACTCCCGCAGTCTCCCCAGATATACAAACAGCTTCTGATGATCGGCGGATTTGATAAATATTTCCAGATCGCTCACTGTTTCCGCGATGAAGACCTGCGTGCAGATAGACAGCCGGAATTCACACAGCTTGACCTTGAAATGAGCTTTGTATCTCAGGAAGATATCTTTGAGGTCATTGAAAAGTTGTTCTACAGAATTTTCAAGAAGATACTTGATATTGAATTACCAATCCCTTTCCCAAGACTTTCTTATCATGAAGCAATGAGACGTTTTGGTTCGGATAAGCCGGATCTCAGATTCAGCATGGAAATTCAAGACGTGACCGATATTGTGAAAAATGCTGAATTTCGAGTATTTACCTCAGTAGCTGAAACGGGTGGATGCATACGTGCACTCAATGCAAAGGGCTGTGGAGAATATACAAGAAAAGATATTGATAAACTTGAGGATATTGCAAAACACCTTGGCGGCAAAGGATTGGCGCGTATGAAGGTCAAAGGCGGAACCTTACACTCAAACATTGATAAGTTCTTTTCCGATGAGATAAAGCAGCAGATTATAGAGCGTATGGGAGCTGAAGATGGCGATCTCATCCTTTTTGTTGCAGATAGAGAGAAAATCGTATGCAAAGTTCTTGGTGAACTAAGAAATAATCTTGCAAAGGAGCTTGGACTAATAGATAATTCCGAATTTAATTTTCTTTGGGTAACCGATTTTCCTCTTTTTGAATGGAATGATAAAGAAGATAGATGGGAAACAGCACATCATATGTTCACCATGCCAAAGGACGAACACATTCCATATCTTGATGATCCCGAAAAATATGGTGACATTATTGGGCAGCTTTATGACCTTGTATGCAATGGATTGGAATTGTCATCAGGCAGTATTCGTTGCCACAGGCCTGATATTCAAAGAAAGATCTTCGAGATAATCGGAATCAAGGGCGAAGAACTTGAGCAGCGTTTTGGATTTTTTCTGAAAGCATTTGATTACGGCACACCTCCTCATGGCGGGATCGCTCCTGGAATAGATAGAATAATGATGATCATGACCGCTGCTGAGTCTATCCGTGACGTAATAGCATTTCCCAAAACTCTCAAAGCAGTTGACCTTATGAGCGAATCACCTTCTGAAATTGATACCACCTTGCTGGATGATCTGGGGCTGGAGATTAAAAAATAAACCTAACCCTGGGCTCTCCTGAGATGCTGTACAAATTGTCTGTATGAATAAAAGAACACTTTTAAATTTGATTGCACTCCTCATTATTACTCCACTCGGTTTTTTTACAAAATTTTATACTGGAGCCAGTTCTGCATGGGTTAATAATTCTCTCGGTGGTGTATTTTATGAAATATTTTGGTGCCTGCTCATTTTCTTGATCTATACTAAATTTAAACCCGTATTAATAGCAATAGTAGTATTTCTCATCACCTGTGCATTGGAATTTACTCAGCTTTGGAAACCAGAATTTCTTGAAATATTGAGAGAGAACTTTCTTCTAAGAACAGCAATAGGTAATTCCTTTACATGGAGTGATTTTCCCTATTATCTTATCGGCTCGATTGGAGGATTTGTCTTGATGATAATGATAAAAAAAATTTCAGAAAGATAAAATATTGATTATTCGTCTCTGTCAGCCGGATGGCGAATAGTAACAATCAAGAAGAATTACTAAATTTAAAGGACACTGAAAAGTGTCCTTTTTTTATTTATCGGGAATAACTGCGATACCAGGTAATTCTTTACCTGAAAGATATTCCAGCGAAGCGCCCCCTCCTGTAGAAATGTGTGAAACCTTATCAGCAAATCCAAATTTTTCTATTGCTGCTGCTGAATCACCGCCACCAATGATAGTAATTCCTGAACATGCTGCAACTGCCCTTGCAATACCTTTTGTGCCATGAGAAAAGCTGCTTATTTCAAACATGCCCATTGGACCGTTCCAAATTACTGTTTTTGATGGTTTAATGATCTCAGCATATTTTCTCACAGTCAGTATTCCAATATCAAGTCCGATCATGTCGTCTGGAATTGCATTGATCAGCACAGTATAGAATTCGGTGCCTTTCCTGATCTCTTTGGCGACAACTGTATCTTCAGGCAGAAATAAGTTCACGCCCTTAACTTTTGCTTGCCGCATAATTTCCAGGGCTGCAGGAATTTTATCATCTTCAACCAAGGAATTTCCAATAGAATATCCCTGCGCTTTCAGAAAAGTGAACATCATAGCACCACCAATAAGAATGGAGTCTGCTTTATCCAGAAGTTGTTCGATCAGATCAATTTTATCTGATACCTTTACACCGCCGAGTATTGCAGTGTAGGGCTTCCCCGGATTAAGGAGAGCTTTATTAAGATACTCGATTTCCTTTTCAATTAGAAATCCTGCAACAGAGGGAAGATATCCTGCCACGCCCACATTGGATGCATGTCCCCGATGCGCTGTACCGAAAGCATCATTGACAAAAACATCTGCCAGAGAAGCAAGCTCATTTGCGAATTCCTTGTCATTTTTCTTCTCTTCAGGATGAAAACGTGTGTTCTCAAGGAGAAGAATTTCACCAGGTTTCAAGTTTTTTGCAGCTTGCTTTACCGCGTCGCCAATACAATCGTGAACAAAATGTACTTTTCTGTTAATGATTTCACCCAAGCGTTTGGCGACAGGTTCAAGACTGAGTGTGGATTTTAGCTCACCCTTTGGACGACCTAAATGAGACATCAAAATAATAGCCGCATTATTTTCCAAAAGATAATTGATAGTAGGTAATGCAGCTTCTATTCTTGTATCATCGGTAATATTTTGATGTTCGTCAAGCGGAACATTAAAATCCACTCTGACAAGGACTTTCTTTCCGCTTACATCAATTTCAGAAACTGTTTTTTTATGCATATTCCTCCTCATGTATGGGGCTAGTATATTCTAAAAAAATGAAATATAAAATTATATTGCTTTTTAAGATGCTTATTGTATGAGAGGTAGTTCATTTGCTTTTCAGTTCGATATTTCCAATCTGTGGAGATGGAGATGAGCTCATCCTGGAATTCCCACTCATGAGAAAATGACTGTCTATAAAGAGTTTCAAGAGATTTTAGTTGTTCATAGGTAAGTATTTTTTCCGATTCTATTTCCTTGAAGTATACAGGATCTATATAAAAACTATCAACTGCTGCGATAGAATAGATTATAGATTTGTCATTTTTCGTGAGATCCTTGATTTTTTTCAAATTTTGCTGCAACCGTAGTCCTGTTGAAAATCGCGTGCCCTCAAAACTCTTAATCTTGTCGATTGGAAATCCTTCTTTATCCAATTGTACCATGACTTCTGATGAAAGCGAATAGGGTTTCTTATAATAGACCTGTTGGTCGAAGACATTCTGCACAAAGAATAGGGCGACGAATGATATTATGCCTGCAATAACAGGAGTTGTGATCCATCCAGAAGATATTCGACCCAAAACCTTAAACTGAATATTTCGACCACCCTTTGCAATGGCGATACCTATAATGGCTCCAATCACCGCTTGAGAGCTTGAAACAGGTACAAGAGGATACTTTGGTAAGCCAAGTGATATAAATGCATTACGAATCTCGGTTGATGCAAAAAGATAAAGCACGATTGACTGGGAAAGCACAACTATGAAAGCTGTGATAGGCGACAATTTGAAGAGTGATTTGCCAACTGTTTTGATGACTTTCTGGGAATAAGTAAAGATACCAATTGCGATCGCAACTCCACCAAAGAGAAAAAGTATTTGATTACCCGAAATTGTGAATAAATTATATACATTTATGTCATGAAAAGGCGAAGAAAAAGTGAATACTCCCATCACGTTTCCGATATTGTTTGCTCCGAGACTGTATGAACCAAAGGCACAGGCAATGATAAGTCCAATTCGCGTGTAGGCGTCAAGATCAAGAAGGTGAATCCTTGCTTTCGCAAGAAAAAATTTGAAGAATCTATACAATACAATCGCTATAAGTGCTGAGAGGAAAGGGCAAAATATCCAGGTTACAACAATCTTTGTCAGAGAGGTCATGTCGGTAAGTGAGCCGCTGAACATATTCCAACCGATAATAGCACCAACTATTGCTTGAGAAGTAGAAACAGGAAGTTTGAGTTTTGTCATAAAAGCGACAGTAAGTGCAGCAGCCAGTGCTACGGTGAAAGCACCGGGCATTGTGTTGATGGAGCCGAGTTTTCCAAGGGTGCCGCTTGCGCCTGATCCCTCAATGACCGCACCGAGAATGACAAAAATGGCTGCGATCCATGCTGCTGTTCGGAACTTGATCATCTTTGTTCCTACTGCAGTTCCGAATACATTAGCTGCATCATTTGAACCGAGTGACCAGCCCAAAAACAACCCGCTTGAAAGAAGGAGATAGATCATCTGTTAGATTTGTCTTTTAATAGTATAGATAGCCAATCGCTCACTCATATCCTCAGCAGAATCCGATATTCTTTCTATCTGCTGAGTACAAAATCTTAAATGCATCTTTTGGCTGAGATGAATATCTGCTTGAAAGATCTCATTTTTGAGGGACATGGCAATTTTATCGGCTTCTCTCTCATAGAATTTCACTTTATAAATATAGTCATTTACAGATGAAATATCTTTAAAAAAAGCACGAATACTTTGAATAAGACTTTCTACTGATTCAATAGATGAATCTGAAAGCTCAAGGAAACGTTCATCGAATTTTTCGGGAATCTTCGGGTGCTCTATTGCAAAAACCTGTAACGCTTCTTTAATGTCATCAATAACACGATCTGTATTCTCAAGTATGGCAAGAACATCGCCTCTGCTTTCCGGTATGAGCGTATGCATGTATAATTGTTTCTCAATATTCAGGCGCAGTTCGTCAGCTTTCCGTTCATGCTCGGAAACAGCGTTCAGTCGCTTTTCAAATTCAGTGGTATTATCCTTGAGATAATTTTCCAATCCTTTCTTGAAAAGAATGCCTGCTTCACTGATGATGTTCAAAAAGTCATCAATCTGCATCTCGATCATCTTAGATGTTTTAAATAATATAGCCACGATAACTCCTTAACTATTTAACTTCCAATATTTTGCGCCCCTTGGACACCTGCTAAATCCGATCCCCAAACTCCCAAAGAGAATGACATAATGCATTCGGCACTTTGTGCATACGTATAATTTTTTTATGCCAATAATTCTCATGAACCAAGTCCTGTGTTCGCGATGCCGATTTCCATTTCCACAGCAGGGGCATTTTCTACTAAAAGCGATCTTCATTTTTATTTCACCCTTGTCCATGCGCCCTCAATGACGCTTTTTCTGACCTTACACATATCATTTTCCAGCTTGAAAATCAGTGTTTTGTTATCTTTAATGTAATACTTATAAATGCCGGCACTCTTGCATTGGATATCACTCAAGAATGCCATTTTTTTAGACATGATGCTCACGTCGCCATAGGTATTCACATGACCCACAGTTGGGTCTTTAGCTACAAAGGAAAAGGTCAGATCTTCATTGAAAGTAAGGCATGCAGTGAATTCAGTTTTATTATTCTTAATAGATCTTTGCCACGAACCCATGAGCGTTTGAAGTTTTCGAGTCACATAATAACTACTGCATGAAACCATACAGATCACAAGAAATATAAGTAAAACATACTTTTTCATTTGTTCTCCGAAGACATTTTGTTTTGTAATTTCAAACGCAATGTCAACTATTTTGGGTATAAAAAATTTCATTAATGTTGACAGAGCAAGGGTCAATTATCTGTATCTTATACAAAAGCAATAATCTCAAGGATTCAATGTTATTAATAACCCATATGAAATTTCAACAAAGCGTGTATAAATTGCGATCTGCTCTTGCGTTGTCAATCCTTTTGATTATGATTCCAACGATCATTCATGCTGATTCCGGATATTCACAGGTTTCTTATGCTGATATTCCGTATCAGGAACATTCGTTTTTATCTGTGATTGTAAAGAATATCGGCGATTTTATTTCTCGAGCTATCCCGACTTTAAAAACTTTGTTGCTGGGCACTCCAATTTTGATAATATACACTTGGTTATGTTCTTTGATCGCAAGCTACTTGAAAGTTAAGAAGAATCTCAGAACAGCTTACACAAGAAAAGTTTTTCATTTTTTGATATTTACGATGGCTGGAATTCTTCAGATAAGTGTCGGGCTGTCAGGTGTTGTACTCTTTGGGATAATTGTAGTTTTATTTGTGCTCTATACAGTTTTAAAAGGAGATAATTTTCCCTTTTATGAAGCACTTGCTCGTCCTAAAGATGCTCCAAAAAGAAGTGCTTTCATTGTACTTCCACTTGCTACGACTGCTTTGGGCGGAGTGCTGGCGAATGTGCTGTTCTATCCCTTTGCATTCATTGGATATTTTGTGTGCGGATGTGGAGATGCAGTAGGGGAGCCAATCGGCGCTAAATGGGGAAGGCATGAATACAAAGTTCCATCAGTTTTTGGAGTGAAAGTTACACGTAGTATTGAGGGCTCGCTTGGAGTATTGATCGTTGGTTTTATTGCTGTTTTTTTTGCTCTATTATTGAGTTCTTATAGCTTTTGGACATCTCTCTCTGTCGGATTTGCCTGCGGATTGGGAGGTGCTTTGATCGAAGCAGTAAGCACACACGGGTTTGATAACCTTACTATACAAATTCTCGTTTCAGGAATTGCATATTTTATTATAAAATAAGGAGAAAACAAATAAAAAAAAACCTATTATTTATAGTCTTGATTATTTTATTACTTGCTGCATGTACGCAATTTTCCAGAGTTAAGAGAGCTTCGATCCTTGCTGAAGAATCAAAGGTGAGCATCTCGCTTCCAAAACTATCCACTTTTGAACTTACAAATGCCTTTGAGCAGGATGGTTATGTTATTGATAGCGTCATCACATATCAAGGAAAAAGAGGAATAAGAGCAAAAAGTACCACTGTAATAAATTATGAAACAAAAGAGCAGAAGTATGTGTACTATCTCGAGGGCACCGGATACCAGATGGGATATATGTTCGGGCAGCTTGCACATGAAGAAATAGAGTTGATGTGCACGAAATTTCTCGATGGCATTATCGAAGCGTTTCTGCGTCCTGGATCTGTGAAACCTTATAAAAATCTCCTTGGAAAATTAATGGCGGACTTCCTACAGCAAAATGATAAGATCATCAGTCGATGCATCCCACAGGAGCTTATGAATGAGATGGTGGGTATCGTTGCAGGTTGTCAGCATGTCAATCCAGACACAAATGTAACATTTGAAAAAATATTCACGCTGAACGTGGGAATTGATTTTCTTCTAGCTCAAGTATATAATATAGATGGAATTTGGAGAGATATACCCGGTATCAAGGGGGTAAATCTTAGAGCACCGATTTTCTGCAACGCCTTTTCTGTATGCAAAAAAGCAACTATCGATGGGAAGCATTATTTTGGAAGAGATTTCATGTTTCCGACAGCAGATGTATTCCAAAATATTGCCTGCATGATCATATATGTTCCGGACCCATTACCCGACCTTCCGACAAGAGTTCCTCTGATTTCCACAACTGCACCGGGCTTTGTTGGTTCGATCACAGCAATGAATGCTTACGGTTTCGCAATGGGAGTTGACATGGTACCCGCAGGAAATCTCAATTCAAAGCAGCCGGGCTTGAATTCACTTCTTCTTGTGCGTCATACAACACATTATGGATCAAATCTTGATAAAGCACTGAGAGTACTTATTCATTCCCCTCGTGGTGTGCCATGGCTGTATCCTATTGCAGACGCGCAGTCAGGAAGAGGAGCGATCGTTGAAGCCGGAGTTGCTGCGGACAGCATAAATTTCCTTGATTTTCCATCTAAGGAATTTAAAGATCAAGGACTACTTCCAACTCAGGAATTTCTAACGAAATATGACACACTTACATTGGAATTAGGACTTAAGATCAGATGGGATAATTATGAATATCCCGACACTTTTTTATATTTTAATACCGGACTTTTTATTAAATATCAGAAACCATACCACCTTGAAGATATCTTGGACAGGACTGGTTTTATAGATTCGACTTTCAAGGAAGCTGGGGTACCTAAAGGATATTATTTCGCTCCCCAAAGAGAACAAAAGCCAGATATTGTCCTCGCTTCAAATATGTACATCAATCCATCGATGCGTCTTTGCTCAATGGCGCCGTGGACGATCATGATGTCTGCTGAACATATGGATGATGTCCAATGGCGTTACGATGCCTTAAATAAAATACTGCTCACCGAATATGGAAAGATTGATTTTAATAAAGCAAAAGAGATCATTGATTTCCTGTCACCCAATGGGAAATATTATACTGATTTTTATGAAAGGGTGAATGGTAGCGATTATTTCTATCAGATCCCGTCAAGCTCTGACAGCAAGACATTGCAGATATTCGGAGCAACATCTGTATGTAATCTGACAGATAAAATTATCGAGAGCCATTACGGATATTTCGCAGATAAGTGGGTCAAGTTAAGTATAAGTAATTATATTAAACAGTAACAGAGAAAAGTATGGATTGAGAAGGGTAAATGGTATTGGGTTTATTTGTGATGTGGAGTAAAATTCTTAATGTTGAGTAAAACTTGACTGAAAAAAATGAAGATTTTTACAGAGCATTCCTTTTCGGGGTGTAGCGCAGCCAGGCTAGCGCGCTTGAATGGGGTTCAAGAGGTCCCGAGTTCGAATCTCGGCACCCCGACCAGTTTTTTTGTGGTGGATGTAGTTCAATGGCAGAGCACCGGATTGTGGTTCCGGTTGTTGTGGGTTCGAGTCCCATCATCCACCCCATTTTTATTTATTACCAGCATCTACAAAACCAGATACATCGAAGTAGTTGATGCTGAATAATGTTCGACATATATTTAAACGAATAATCTCAATGAAAAATAGATTAATATTAAATGTAAGCACATAAATAAAGTGTTTGCGGAAAATTCTTAAATTCTGGTTACCAAGTCCCAGCTTGGTAACCCATAATTCATATTAAAATCATCCACACAATTTGTATCTATCCTTGCTGTTGTCACCCTGATCCGCCAGCTGGCGGAGAAGGGTTTGTCCCACTTCGATCCGACTTCATTCCATTACGCCGTGATAAAGAACCTCAGTGTGACAGTGCTTTTAACTATTATGGTTATTTCTTTCTTTTACTATTTATACGGATGATATTCAATAAGTTTTCCATAAAGTGTCATGAATATGAAAAATTTTTGGGGTATGCCAAATTGAGGTGATAAAATATTGACACAATTTATATTAAAATTAATCAATCTATTTCGACTCCTAAGAAGCGAAGCGACGAGGAGTCGAGGTTGAAGTGAAGCAATATCTCGAATCCTCGCTGCGCTTAGGATTCGAAGTAGAATAAAAATTATACAAAAATTACAGGGATACCCCCAAAAATTCGATGAAGATTCTCTGGATAGTGCATGAATAAAGTGTTTTCGGAGAATTCTTCGCGGAAAATTACTTTTAGAAAAACTGTTAATTTGTATTTATCCTTGCTGTTGTCACCCTGAACTTGCCTGTCGAGGCGGAGCGGAGCGCAGACTGGTCGAAGGGTCTGTCC
>JAUWPE010000140.1 GCA_030611765.1 Candidatus Cloacimonadota bacterium
GTTAAACTATCTTTCAGGGAGATCCTTCGGTCACTTCGTTCCCTCAATGATGACAATGAATTTGCATTTTAACACAGGCTTTGGGGCTTGGTAACCAGAATATTATTATGAATAAGTTAGAATGTAGTTTCATAGGAGTTCAATCAAGAGTCGGTCATGCAAGGAACGACTCGGGATGAAGCTATGCATTTCCACCCCGACTCATCACAAGAGCTGAGTCGTGATTTATAGTAATAAAAAAAGGCTCCTGAAATCAGAAGCCCTGAAATTGATATTTATATGTGTTTAATTAAAATAGAAAATTCCTGAAAGTGTGAAAATGGTTGAGGAAACCTGGCTGTAGTCTCCACCGGAAGTGAGCCCCTGTTTATACGAATCAAAAGTAACTGTCGCATCAAGAGCAATTTTTTCAAATATCAAACCTGAGCCAACTGCAAATCCGGAGCCAACAACTTGATCTTTGGGATTATTTGGATAGTTCCAGTAATCATCATAATTAGAGAATATAGTCGGAACAGTATGGAATCCAGCACGCAGTGGTATCACTGCAAAATCTGTCACAACGAGAAATTCTGCTCCTGCACGAATTTGATCAAGATTATACTCGCTGATATATTCCTGAGAAACGATATTACCATCTTCATCATATAATGAAATCTCTTTCTCTTTATAAGCCCGAGTTTCATAATCTGCAGATATTGTAAGATTGTTACCAAGTTGAACAGAAGCTCCAATTCCAATCATACTGGGCATCTCGATCTTTCTTGTCAGTTTGAATGGATATTCGTCAATTACTGCATCAATACTACCTTCTAGTTCAAAGGGAGATTTAAAATCAACACCAATTTTTACAGGTATTGGATTACCCAAGTTAGAAAGATTTAACATTACTCCGGCATTGAAATTGAAACCACTGAAATTCTCGTCATATACTAAATTGTGCCAACTGCTATAATCGTAATCATAAAACTCATTGTCTAAAGATGATTTTCCAGTCCATATATTTGAAGCAATTCCAATCGAGAAAACAGGGAGAACCTGTGCTGCAAGTCCAAGACTCACATTCGAAACACCACCGGTATTCTCCCCCTTATCATCATCATAATCCCATTTCGTATATAAATCAAGCTGTTGCTGATACGCCACAGCAGCTACGACTTTCAATCCGGGGAAATTAAAAGGATACACTCCACTTGCAAAATTGGGAACAAAATGACCTAAAGATTCTGATTCACTTCTTCCCGAAAAATCAGTCTTGTATGTGTCCGTTATATAACGCATCACAGCTGAAGCTTCAGGATCAATAAGCTGCGTAAGTCCTGCCGGATTCCAGCTGATCGCTGTAGCATCATCTGCCACACCGATAAATGCCCCGCCAAAACCTGCAGCTCGTGCGCCGGCTCCGGTGAGATTCCAGTTGATATTCTGTGTATAGCTTAAGGAAGTTACACAGAAGAGAATTGAAATAAGAATAATGATACTTTTTTTCATTAAGACTCCTTATTTATTTAATTACTACTTTATCTCCAATTTTGATAGAACCCTCTTTTGCCAAAATTTTCGCAACAGACATCTTTTCATGAACCTGGGTAACGATCAACTCACCGAGCATAGTGACTTTTGTGCCCAGAACTTCTTTTGTGATAGGATGAATGATCTCATCACCTTCACGAAAAGCAACACATTTTGTACCCTTTCGAACACCCACATTGCTGCCAATATCAAGATAAATAACATTTTCGTCAGTGTTCACGATATAACCTTCCACAAGAGGCAGTGCATTATAGATCATAATTGCTATATTTTCAACCAGGAATTCGAGATTTGACATGCTTGGTTCGCCTGTTTGAGATTCCTTTGCAACGATCGTTTCTGCGGTTTCAGTATCAATTCCTCGTGCACTTACTTTTCCAAAGCCCTCGGCAATATTTATTGTCCCAACAACGATCACATCTGCTCCTGCAAGTTTACCAACCTCAACAGCAGTTTCTTCATCGACCATGCCTGACATTCCTAATGCCTGTTCATTCATGACCTGATCCATTGCACCGCGATCGATCACTCTGAATCTTCTCAGGTTGACAAGCTGGGTGATCAATTTTTCCATGAGTGTGAATTCAATTTCTTGTGCCTGACCCTTAGTTTCAAAAGGCAAAACTGCGATAGAAAGACGGGAGCCAACCTGGGTTACTTTGGACGGATCATAGGTGAGCGCACCGACTGGAACCTTATCTTTGGGAGGTTCGAGAGTAACTCGTTCCTTTTCCTTCTTCAAGGTCGGAATGATCGGCTTTTGTTCTATCTTTTTCTCGATCTGCTCCTTATCAATATTAGCAATTTCTATGGGTTCTTTCTCCACTATTTCTTTCTCAACGGGTTTCTCTTCAACCTCAACAGGTTTTTCTTCGATCACTTCTTCAATGATAACTTCTTGAACCACAATATCTTGATCTGGAGGAATTCCAAGCAGAACTTTTTCTAGATATCCCTCAGCTTCTTTTGATTTCTTGTATGCAATTGATAGTTCCAATTCGTCCTTTGCTTTATCCAATTCTCCAAGATGATAATAGGCAATACCCATTTCGCGGTGAGGAAAATATTTTATGAACCTTGTGCCATAAGTGCGCATTTTTTTGGAATCCTCAAATTCAAGGGACGCAGCGCTCTTGAACTCCTCGATCGCACGCAGCCAGTCGCCTTTCAACATATATTCCTGACCTTTATCATAGTATTGATAGAACTTCTCAAATGAATGAAGGAAAGTTGTCATGAGTGCGAACATAAGTAAAAGGACTAATATTTTTTTCATGAAAGCTCCAAAATTTATTGCATTATTTCAATGATCTCTGCCGAGATCTGCTTAGCTGCATTATCAAAAGCTGCCAAACCTGCTTTGTCCATATCTGTGTTGATGCCTTTCACATTTGAAAAAGTATTCTTATATATTTCTTCGAAAGTGGACATATCCATAACAGAAATTGTTACATCCACATACGCAGAGCACATGTTATAAATTGTGGATCCTTTTCGGGATTGCGCTTCAATGATCATGACATAATCGGCATCGGATTTCATTTCCACAAAACTGTAGCCGTTTTCGGAGAGCTTCTCTTTCAGCTTGGGCTCAATATAGTTTACATCCAACGGACTACCAAAATTGAGCTCGACAGATTCGACGAAAACCTGCGGTCCAGAAACATTCAGCAGCACATTTGCAGAAGGAATTGTAAGACTTTTTAGGATTTCCCGAATTATTGGATTCAATTCATCCCGGGTTACCAGCTTATCCATTGCCAGTTCAGCTTTTATGACCTGCATTTTATCAGGAGAAAATATATTCGAAATTCTGCATGATGCCAAGCCATTCACCGCAGTTTTATCATATTCAATAAGCTCCCCCTCACCTTTGAAAAAATTGTAATGAAGTGGAAGATTTGCAATAGGAGTTTGCATATACAGTGCTTTGAAAAGAATTGGCTCTTCCAATCCCTTCCCAATTGTAGCTGCCACTTCCGACTGAAGAGGTTTGATCGAAATCGTACTTAAAATCTGCTGTAAAGAAGAATGAATGGTGTTTAGCAGATAGATATTCTGTCCGTTGTATGCTGTTTCAAGAGGTTCGGAAAGATAGGGCTCGATCGGATTCAATGCCTGCAGATAAAATTGTAATGCTTCCGTGATCTGATTGTTCGTTCTGTTATGTTCTGCTTTACTATAAAAATCCAGGGAGAGTGAAATCGCTTTATCTATCTTTTCTTTGCGCAGTTGAGCATATTTATCTTTTGATAGCATGTAATAAATCCAGTACTGATTCTTGTCCTCCCAGGTGTCGACAAGTTCGTATCCTTCCAATTGTGCCTGAGTTGAGGATTGTATCTGTGACTCAAATTCCTCTTTAACCACACCGGCTTTTTCAAGAATTTGATTTAGTGTCGCACCGCTTATAGTGACGGTGATCTCAGATGCGATCTCATTCAATGCCCTGTCTTTAGCTTTCTGAACATATTCGCTGGTCTCTGTATCTTTTTCCGCAACTCCGATGCCAATATAAGAATTGTTGTCAATTGGTCTTTTGTTGACCCAGTTCGGTTTTTTAGCAGCATAAACAGAAAAACACACGAATAAAAAAATAAAGAGAAAAATAATAATTTTTCTCATACGCACCTCTAACTAAATTTTTATTTTTTTCCAGATTTTAATATAAAATATAAGTGTCAAGAATTTTGAAAATGTGAGTATGCATATCTCTAAAAATTCAAACATATAACAACTCAGGAATACGGAGTATGGAAAACTGAATGGGATTGCTCTTTATGTTGCTGAATACACAAACAGCAAGCAGATAAGAATACTTATTTTTTTTATATAAGCTCCCGATTTATTTTCATAATTTTGTCGATAACTTCCTGAATGATTTGTGGCTATAGACTTAAAGCCATGTTCTTCCTTTATCAATTTTAAGGAGTTTAATATTACAGTTCATGATAACAATTTGGTATTATGACTTATGGGATTTTATAGGAAAGTGCAGCTACGAATTGAGAAATTAATTCATTATCATTTTCAAAATTTGTATAACAAGAATACTCAAGTACAAGTGCGCCATCTTCGCCCAATTTTACCCCTGATGATATCCCTGCATAATATTGTGGAACACTCTCTTTTGCAAAAGAAGAATATAATCTTGGACTCATATAAATAGCCAATTTTCTTGAAGGATGATAAGATGCATATAGTGGCAGCAAAATCCCAATACCACCTAAATAATCACTCAGAGGAATCGTACCCAATCCGAATCCCGCACTACACGCAATATGGGAGCTATCATCACCAACGAATTGATATTTTGTATCCAAATTTACCATCGGAGGAAACGCTAACTCAGCACCGATATCACATCTTTGGCTGAGTCCATATCTGATATTAAGTTCAAAGAAACCATATTTTGAAAAGATTTCTTCCTTATCATTATCTGTATTCAATAAATGACTATCCTGTTAGCTCCGCATAAGTAATTCCTTTTGATAATACACTTGCATTTAGTAATCTATCAAATAATTGATTTTCAAAAAATCTACGATTCAATCTATAACAAAATTCATCTAAGTACGATTGTAAGTGTTT
>JAUWPE010000083.1 GCA_030611765.1 Candidatus Cloacimonadota bacterium
GGGATTGGGAATGAGACGGCAAAGTGGAGCAATCGAAATAAATAAAATGAAGAGATTGGTGATTTTGTTAAAAATGATAATATGCATTCCCAAACCATTCAGTATTCTCGTTCCCAATCCCTTCAGTCTTCTCGTTCCCAAACCCCTGTTTGGGAACGCAACAATTGATGAATGATGATTAGCGATTTTAGATTTATGAAGATAGCTGATCAGCACTATTCTCCTATGAAACTACATTCTAACTTTCTCAAAATGAATGTATTAGAGATTTATCAAAAGATGATGATATTATGCATTCCCAATCTGGGGATTGGGAATGAGACTGCAAAGTGGGGATTGGGAATGAGACTGCAAAGTGGGGCAATCGAAATAAATAAAATGAAGAGATTGGTGGTTTCGTTAAAAATGATAATATGCATTCCAAAAACTTTCAGTCTTCTCGTTCCAAAAACTTTCAGTCTTCTCGTTCCAAAACCCCCCAGTGAAATATTCAGCAAGCTGAATTACACGGGGTAAACCTGTTTGGGAACGCAACAATTGATGAATGATGATTAACGATTTGAGATTTATGAAGATAGCTGATCAGCACTATTCTCCTATGAAACTACATTCTAACTTTCTCAAAATGAATGTATTAGAGATTTATCAAAAGATGATGACATTCCCAATCCGGGGATTGGGAATGAGACGGCAAAGTGGGGCAATCGAAATAAATAAAATGAAGAGATTGGTGATTTTGTTAAAAATGATAATATGCATCCCCAAACCATTCAGTATTCTCGTTCCCAATCCCTTCAGTCTTCTCGTTCCAAAACCCCCCAGTGAAATATTCAGCAAGCTGAATTACACGGGGTAAACCTGTTTGGGAACGCAACAATTGATGAATGATGATTAGCGATTTGAGATTTATGAAGATAGCCGAGCAGGACTATTCTCCCATGAAACTACATTATAACTTTCTCAAAATGAATGTATTAGAGATTTATCAAAAGATGATGATATTATGCATTCCCAATCTGGGGATTGGGAATGAGACGGCAAAGTGGAGCAGTCGAAAAAATTAAGATGTTGAAGCAAAAATTTATTGGAAAGAAGTTAATGAACTTAACCCCATTAGATATTTTTTTAATTTATTTGCAATTATCTGATTTGGTAAATTTAATTTTCTCATCAATTGTAATAAAATCAAGGAAGAAAAAATTGCTTTGACATTTAAGATTTGACATTTTATTTGTAATTAGAAATTAGGGTTTAGAACTTAATTTAAGTCTAACTTAAAATTCGAAGAATATATATAAAGGTTAAATATGATTTTTTTAAGTAATTTCCACTCCTGCGAAACTTCAGTTAATGATATTCAGAATCAAAAAGACACAAGGAAAATTCCGATCAATAAAGTCGGTGTCAAAGGACTGCAATATCCAATCGTTCTACAAGATAGAACAAACGGTACTCAGAATTCTGTGGCAGATATCAATATGTATGTTGAGCTACCTCATGATTTTCGCGGTACGCATATGAGCAGATTTGTCGAGATCCTTCATCATTATCATAGAGAAACCATCATTGATAATCTCGAAGAACTACTTGCAGAAATGAAACAAAAACTGGATGCTGATGTTGCATATCTTGAAATTGAATTTCCTTATTTCATCAAAAAAGCTGCACCTGTTACAAAGGAGGAATCTCTCTCTTCCTATCAGTGCGGTTTTAAGGCAAGTTTGAGTAAGGAATTTATTTTTGAAATGTATGCAACAGTACCTGTGCTTTCTCTATGCCCTTGCTCAAAAGAAATTAGCCGGTATGGTGCACATAATCAACGAGCATACGTGACAGTTAATATTGTGTACAACGACTTTGTGTGGTTGGAAGAATTAATAGAGATCATCGAAAATTCTGCTAGCTGCCAGATATATTCACTTCTCAAAAGACCAGATGAAAAATATGTAACAGAGAAAAGCTATGATAATCCAAAGTTTGTTGAAGACATTGCGCGTGATATAGCGATTGTTTTGAAAAACGATTCAAGGATATCGAAGTTCTCTATCGAAGCAGAAAGCATTGAGTCCATACATAACCACAATGCTTATGCAATGATCAAAAGTTCTTAGAGGTATAATATGACAAACAGGAACGATATTATTAAATTCTGCGATGAGTATTTAAAGGTCGATACCTTTAAGGATTATTGTTACAATGGACTTCAGATCGAAGGCAAAGAGAACATTTCGAAGATCGTGACTGGTGTAAGTCTTTCCAGACAATTCATTAAAAAAGCAATCGATGAAAAAGCAGATATGATCATTGTTCATCATGGTTTATTTAAGAATCAATTAGGTGATCCACCACGCATAATCGGAATTTTTCGACAAAGGATCAAACTAATTCTTGAAAATAATATCAATCTTTGCGGTTATCATCTTCCTCTTGATGCACATCCGGAAATAGGCAATAATATCAGTCTTGCACGTTTGTTGGAACTTCAAAATGTTGAGCGTTTGAATTCTCCATACTACGGCGAGATAGGGTATATTGGGGAGATAAAACAGAAAATGAAATTTGAAGATTTCAAAAAATATATTGATAAAGTCCTCGATACAAACTCATATATCCTCGCGGCAGGTCATAAATTTGTTAAAAAAGTAGGCATCATATCAGGAGGAAGTTCTATTGAATATTCTATTGCATTCGAACAAGGTGCGGATACGTTTGTTACTGGGGATATCAAAGAAAATGTTGTTCGCGAAGTAGAAGAGATCGGTATGAACTTCATTAACGCTGGACATTATAATACTGAAAAATTGGGAGTACAAAATATAGGCAAGCTTGTATCAGAAACATTCAGTCTCGAAACAAAATTTATTGATATTCCATGCGATGTTTAATTTTTTTTATTCAATAATATCTAAGAGCGAAGCTTTATAATGTATTTTTTCTTTATTTGATAATTGTCCTACACCATAATAAAGTGCTTTTTGCCACGAACCATGCATCGGATTGGGCAATATGATGAATTTGCGTCCCCATTTTGCTTGAACAGAATCTGTGAGAGCTTTCCTCTCTTCAATTGATCCGCTATAATAATCGCCCAGAAAATCGACTGAATTATCACCTATATAAAGAATTACAGCATAATCCTCATTTACTTTATCCCGTCTTCCTTGTTTTGTATGATCCGTTCCTCTCATAAGTAAATGCTCTGAATCAGCTTGAGGTAACCCAAGATCAATAATCTGCTGAAGGGTAATATCAGTACATTCGTCCCGACGATTTGTTACATAAAAAATCTCATAACCTTCTTTATAAATGAATTTCAAAAATTCCCGAGCACCCGGAATAAGTGTTGCTTCACCGGAAGCTATCCATTCATAAAATTCCTTGGGATATTCCTGATATCGGATAATTCCAGTGGCATTGAATTTTGCATTAAAAATCACAGTTTCATCAAGATCAATTATGACGGCTCTTGGCTTAGCCCACTCTTTCGTAAGATCCATTTGAATTCTGTCTCTTGCTACATTGAATGCCTGATAACAAAGTGCCCTGTATTCCGATGATGTCTGCTGCCAGAGTGCAGCCATAAGGGATTCTTTCTCATTAAGACCTTCGTCAGTTGCAAATGCGTAATTGGGGAATGAGCTCAATAGGAAAAAAGCGATTATCGTAAAAATTAGATTTTTTTTCATTAGTTTCCTTTTCCGGTTTTAAAACCATTTCCGTTTTATAAATATTATTACACCAATTAATGCTAGTAAAACTGATGCCACCATTAATATCACAAATGCATGGGGAGATCGAGCAAAAGGTAACGGAATATTCATCCCGTAAATACTCGAAACAAGGGTCGGCAGCATGAGAATAATCGTAATTGATGTAAGAAACTTCATTACTTTATTCAGATTATTAGATATCATTGAAGAAAAAGCTTCCATTGTGCTTCGCAGAATATTCGCATGTATTGAGGTCATTTCTATTGCCTGCTTGTTATCAATGATCATATCTTCGAGCAAATCTTCATCTTCTTCAAATTTTGTGAAAACACCCACGCGGGACAATTTCTCCATAACAGATTGGTTAGAACGCAGCGAAGTGACAAAATAAACTAAACTTTTCTGCAAGTCCAACAGATCCATGAGCCGTTCATTATTCATCGAATTTTCAAGTTGAGCTTCGATAGTATTGCTGATTCTGTTTATCTTTTTTAGATAATTCAAATAGACTGTTGCAGTTCGGGACAAAATCTGAAGTATTAAGCGATTTCTCTTCGTAGTCGAGAAATTTTTCACACGTCCTTTTATGAGGTTCTGAAGAACATCATCATCCTTTGAAGAAACTGTAATGATGCATTTCTCCGTAAGAATAATACCTAAAGGCAACGTAATGAATTGGATTGCAGCTTCTTCATCACCCTGGAAGTAGGGGGTTTGAATAATGAGAAGTCTCTTGCCATCTTCGAGCTCCATACGTGGACTCTCATTTTCATCGAGTGGGTCTTCGATAAAATCCTTTGGAATATCAAAGCTCGTAGTGATAAGCTCGATCTCATCATGAGATGGAGATACAAGATACACCCAGATATTTTCTTCGAGAAGATCGTACTGCTCTTTCTCGGTAAATGTCCCGTTTGCAGTTTTAAATACTTTTATCATATAGACCTGCCAAAAATTAGGTTACGAAGAAATCAGAATGGGTGGATTTAGTTGTCAAGGAAATGAGATGTGGTTGTAAAACGCATTCAGTTTTCTTGACGAGTAAAAGGCAACTAAATTTTTAGTGAATATAGCACTCATAAGATAAATAAAGCTGTCGAGGATAAATGAATCCTGAAATCACAGAAGAACTCATCGAAGAACACGGTCTTTCAAAGGAAGAATACAATCGCATTTTATCAATATTAGGAAGAGATCCAACGATCACTGAGTTGGGTATATTTTCTGTAATGTGGTCTGAACATGCCAGTTATAAAAACTCAATATTGCAAATTAAAACTCTTCCTCGTTCCGGTGAATGCCTTCTCAAAGATGCCGGTGAAGAAAACGCAGGTGTGGTTGATATTGGAGATGGACTCGCAGTTGCTTTTAAGATCGAGAGCCATAATCATCCCTCTGCATTGGAGCCGTATCAAGGTGCAGCAACAGGAGTCGGTGGTATTCTCAGAGATGTATTCACTATGGGCGCTCGACCGATCGCTTCGCTGAATTCACTCCGCTTCGGCTCTTTGGACAATCCAAGAGTAAAACATCTTCTCAAAGGTATAGTAAAAGGTATTGCTGATTACGGTAATTGCATGGGTATTCCTACAGTTGCAGGAGAAATATATTTTGATGACAGCTATGAAGGGAATCCGCTTGTTAATGCAATGACCGTTGGGATTCTCAAGCATGAAAACATTGCCACTGCTGCAGCTTATGGCGTCGGTAATTATGTTTTATATGTTGGCTCTTCGACAGGCAGGGATGGCATTCACGGTGCTACTTTTGCATCTGTCGAGCTCACTGAGGAATCGGCTAAAAAAAGAACTTCTGTGCAGGTAGGGGATCCGTTTATGGAAAAATTGCTCCTCGAAGCTACTCTCGATGTGATAAAGCAAAATCTGGTTGTTGGTATTCAGGATATGGGAGCAGCAGGTCTGACCTGTTCATCCGCAGAGATGGCTGCAAAAGCAGGAACCGGTGTTGACATCGATGTTTCACTCGTACCTAAAAGAGAAAAAGGAATGACTCCATACGAGGTCATGCTCTCGGAATCACAGGAAAGAATGCTGCTGGTTATCGAGCCGAAAAACTTCGGGAAAGTTCAGGAAATCTATGAAAAATGGGACTTGCATGTCGTGAAAATAGGCGAAGTGACCGAAGACGGAAATTTGCGAGTACGTGAAAACGGAATCGTTGTTGCAGATATTCCTGCTCAAACACTTGTGCTTGGCGGCGAAGCGCCGGTATATGTGCGCGAAACTCAATATCCATCCTATCTTGAGAAAGCGCATTCCTTTGATGAGAAAAGTATAAATGAGCCAATAGATTATAATCAAACACTTAAAAAATTGCTCTCTTCTCCAAACATAGCAAGCAAGAATTATGTATATACTCAGTATGACCACATGGTGAGGATCAATTCTGTAGTAGAGCCGGGCTCGGATGCAGCGGTTGTAAGAATAAAAGGCACCAACAAAGCACTTGCAATGACAACGGACTGCAACGGAAAATATTGTTACCTCGATCCTTATGAAGGCACAAAGGGCGCTGTTGCTGAAGCTGCTCGAAATATTGTTTGTTCAGGTGGGAAACCGCTTGCCATTACGAATTGCCTTAATTTTGGAAATCCATATAAGAAGGAAGTGTACTGGACATTTTCTGAATGTATTCGTGGTATGGGTGATGCTTGTAGATTCTTCAAAACTCCTGTAACCGGCGGCAATGTGAGCTTTTATAATGAAACTGTTACAAGTGCAGTGTATCCTACGCCAACGATCGGGATGATCGGACTTTTAGAGGATATTAACCTTGCTACAAATCAATATTTCAAAGATATTGGAGATGTGATAATTTTATTAGGAAAACCTTGTGATACAATTGGCGGATCGGAATATCTCGCAGTTGAACATAACGCAATCACCGGGCATGCACCCAGAGTTGAGTTGGAACATGAACAGAAAATTCAGAATATCTGTTATGAAGCTATCAGAGAAGGGCTAATAAAATCTGCTCATGATTGTTCAGAAGGTGGGCTTGCAGTGACATTAGCGGAATCCTGCTTCAACCCAATTGGATTACTTGGTGCCCATATCGAGATGGAATTTACATGTCGTCCTGACATCGAACTTTTTGGTGAAGCTCATTCACGAATTGTAGTATCTTTAGAAGAAAAAGACATTCCTTCACTCATCAAAATAATAAAAAAGTATAACTGTCCTTATCAAATACTTGGAAAAGTTGCTGATCAAAAATTTCAAATCAATGAGCTTATCTCATGTGATATAAATAATTTGTATAATTTTTGGTATAATGCTATTCAGCGAAAAATGGATGCCGTATCATGATACCATATCCCGAAATTAATCCGTCACTCGCAACCATCCCCAAATTTTCTATCGGATCTCTTGCCGTTGGACCTTTCGAGATAAGATGGTACGCGATGATGTATATCATTTCCTTTATTATTGGATATTTTCTTCTTAAAAAACTTTATAAAGAACGTGATGTCCATATAAAGAAAGCACATTTTGAGAACTTCTTCTTTAACATCATGCTTGGAGTCATAATAGGTGGGCGGCTTGGCTATATGCTTTTTTATAATTTCAAGGAAATATTCAGAAATCCACTTGAAATATTCGCAGTTTGGCATGGAGGTATGTCATTCCACGGAGGATTGATCGCAGCGATACTTTTTGGGTACTTATTTTGCAGAAAGTATCATTATGATTTTTATAAATTAGCGGATCCAACCGTTGTAGTAGCACCAATAGGACTCGCACTCGGACGGCTGGGAAACTTCATCAATGCAGAACTTTACGGAAGAGCAACCAATCTTCCATGGGGAATGCTTTTCCCGGGAGAACAGTTCGCTCGACATCCCTCTCAGCTTTATGAAATGTTCCTCGAAGGCATTTTGCTTTTCGTCATCTTATTCATTCTTATAAAAAAGAATGTACGAAAAGGTTTTGTGTTCTGGAGCTTTATCTTTTTATATGGACTTTTTAGATTTCTTGTAGAATTTGTTCGTGAACCGGATGCTCATTTAGGGCATCTGATTGACTTCATGACAATGGGACAGATACTCAGCTTGCTTATGATGATAGCAGGAATAATCGGCTATATCTCAATTTTTAAGAAAAAACGAGTACCAGAGATCAATGAGAATGAAGAAAATAATGGCTATTTGAAGAATTAACTGGGTAAGTTGTAAAAATAACCAATATCCAACACGGAATATCCAATGATGAACGAAAAATAAATGAGTGAAAAAAAAGAGAATAGAGAAAATAATCAGAAGAAGTTCGATTTACAGGAACGTTTTATTGATTATGCGGTTAGAATTATTAATGTTTCTGAACAATTTCCCGAAACAAAAGCAGGTAAACATGTTTCATTTCAATTGCTGAGAAGTGGCACTTCCCCAGCTGCGAATTATGGTGAATGTCAAGGTGCTGAATCCAGGTCTGATTTTATTTACCCCGTTAGATAATTAATATAATAATGGAAAACAATATTTTATACGAGATATCTAACAGGGTGAATAAATTGAAAATAGCTTTAAAAGAGATGAGGGAGACCGAAGTGTGGCTGAAGATATTAGTAAAGGCACAATTAATTAAACCTCCAGCAAAATTGTCCCCTTTATTGCAGGAAACAGATGAGTTGATCTCAATACTTTTCCGCCAGCTGGCGGACACAGCGAAAAAGAAAAATGAGAAATAGAAACCCAAATCTTTCCGCCGACACTGCACCACATATTAATAAAATGGACATTGGATATTCCGTGTTGGTTATTGGATATTCAAATTTTAAGTTTATTGATCCACTTAAAAATATTAAGGAATAAATGATTAAATATATTATTGGAATGCTATCCATACTTGCACTCCTCGGTTGCAGTTCTGTTCAATCCGGCAAGTATAATACTTTTGAAATTCAAAACAAGATCATTGAAAATCTTAGTTTTTTGAAAGAATGCAAGGCAGGAGGCATTGCAAATATTAACTATAACGGCTTTGAGATCAAAACGAATTTCTTATTAAGGAAAAAGGATTCAAAGGTGAGAATAGATATATTCTCAGGTGGCATATTAGGCCTTTCACCTGCACCTAAAGCTCTGATCGTTCTACGTGATAATTTTGTGAATGTCTTCATTCCTGACCAAAAAC
>JAUWPE010000021.1 GCA_030611765.1 Candidatus Cloacimonadota bacterium
CGTCCTGATGCCTATCCTTATACACCCCAGACAAATGCAATAGTAACTTACGATTCCATTGCAGCGCACTTTGAAGCATTTAATCCAGCAAATATGAAATGGTACAAATTCAATATAGGAGAACAGGACAGAAAGAATCAGGAAACGCTTGCAAAAGACGAACCGATTCCTGCTAAGAGCATTACTTCTGCCATTCTGCCCAAACCTCCTGTTCATTTCACTGTAAAAGACCAACCAAATGATAAAGGCGATCAGCTACAGGTTTACTTCGGTTATCCCTATTACGGTCTTTCCAAGTTAACCTATAACGATGCATTTACCAAGCTGACAGTTAACTACTTCATCAGTGAAAATTCTATGTACGAAGTGACCCGTCTGATCTTAACTATTAACGGTACAACAAAAACCGAGTACGTCCTCGATAATAAGCTCGAGTTCAATGTTGACTGGGATCATACACATCCAATGGAGATCAAAGGTGCTTTTGTCTGTAAACATAAGGGGCAGGAGCCATTACCTGAAGATTATGCCATTACTCATACCTTCAGATTTGATCCTGAAATGCAAATTGTTGTAATCGATGATCCCCCTAATGAGCAGATGAAAGAACAAATAGATTATTATTATCAGGTGTATAGAATAAATCATACAAGCGAAGTGTACCGATATGCAAAAGAACTTTCATTCAGGGAGAGAGAATTTATTGATAAAATTGCTTATGAAACAGTGCAATTCCGTGGAAGACCACGTTTCTCTCTTGATAAAAAGCTGCTTTATTTCAGCACATATCTTAGTATTGTAAATTATAAAGATCAATATCCTTTTTACACTCAAGCCATTTATCTTGATCAACTAAAACAGCAGGATGAAGAGATCAGAGCAGAAATTGCAGAACTTCAAAAGGAATTGGAAACTGCAACTGATAAAGAAGAGATTGAAGAAATTGAAAATCGTATAGCTTTATATACAGATTATATTGAAGATAAACCTGAAATCGTGAAAGAAGCAAATCAGCTTAATTCTGATAAAGAGCGAATGAAATTACTCTATAAAACGCACTGCACAAATATACGTACATTTAAATATTATATCAGAAGAACTGACGGACAAGGACATTTTATTGATACCCCTGTCTATACTGCACCAAACGGTGAACAATATATCTTTCCGAAGCAGAATTGGTTCAATACTGATGAGATTATTACTCTTATTGCAGTGCTCCTATTTGCAACGCTTGTGTTTTTCATGATCAAAGCTGCACGAAAAGGTAAGAGATTATATATTAGACCTATTGCTGGAATTCAGGAGATCGATAATGCAATTGGACGAGCAACAGAAATGGGTCGTCCGATTCTCTTTGTTCCCGGATTGAGCAGTATCAGTGACGTGGCTACTCTTGCCGGGTTGGCAATTCTCAGTAAAGTTGCTAAGAAGGCAGCCGAATACGACACAAGAATACTTGTACCATGCCGTGACTTCATAGTGCTTCCTATTGCTCAGGAAATAGTAAAAGAAGCACATTATGAAGCCGGTCGTCCTGATACTTACGATAAAAATAGCGTATTCTTTATCACACAGGCACAGTTCGCTTTTGTAGCCGGTGTGAATGGTATAATGATACGTGAAAAAACTGCAACGAACTTTTATATGGGAATGTTCTGGGCTGAATCACTTCTTATGACAGAAACAGGTAGCGCGACAGGAGCAATACAGATTGCAGGTACTGATGCGGTCAATCAGTTGCCCTTCTTCATCACAACATGTGACTATACACTTATTGGTGAGGAACTTTATGCAGCAAGCGCCTATCTCTCCAAGCAACCTCTTATCCTCGGTACTCTAAAAGCGCAAGATTATATGAAACTTATTATTGTTATTACTGTTATTATAGGAACCATCCTCTCAACTGTTCACCTTACGTTCTTTATGAACTGGTTCCCAGCTAAATAGAAAGGAGTATCATAATGAAAAGACAAATACCTTTAATGATAGTTTTAATCCTTGGTTTACTCTTCGTGGCTCATGTATTTATTCCAAGCAAAATCTCTACGGACTATCTTGAATGGTTCATGAAATGGACGAAAGTCATTGGTCCTTTTGCGATTGTTCTTGGTGTGTTCAGTCTTGTATATGTTCACTATAATAAGATCAAACGTAAAGCTCCAAACTGGGGATACAGTATTGTTACACTTACTGCACTGGTGGTTACTACAGCAGTTGGATTTATCTGGGGTATCCAGGAGGGTACTCCATATATGTGGATATTCAAAAATTTCAATGTCCCACTTGGTGCTACTATGTTTTCTCTCCTTGCATTTTATATTGCCTCTGCAGCATATAAAGCATTCCGAGCCCGTTCTGTCGAGGCGACTGTGCTTCTTGTTGCAGCAATAATCGTGATGCTGGGACGAGTTTCCATCGGTCAGGCGATTACTCACTGGATCCCGGACATTACAGAATGGATCCTCAATGTGCCTAATCTGGCTGCCAAGCGTGGTATTGCGCTTGGTGTAGGACTTGGTATGACTGCAACATCCCTAAAGATCATGCTTGGGATCGAGCGTTCATATCTTGGCGGAAAGGATTAAGGTGGTATTATGAAATTTTCAGATAGAATTCAAAAAGTTGATAGAAGAATAATTTATGTGATCCTTTTAATCGCAGTCGTTTTACCTCTTGTTTTTCGTCTCGGATTCAAGACCTATACGACCACACCGGTTGAAAACCTATACCGTCATATTGATGCCATTGCCGGCAAAGATGATATGGCTATCTTAATGGACTTCACTCATGATCCCGGTGTTCTTCCCGAATTATATCCTATGGATCTGGCAATTCTCAGACACTGTTTTGAAAGAAATATAAAAGTCTTCACGATCTCCTTCCTTCCACAGGGAGCGGCTATTATTCAGATGGCTCTTTCTGAAGTTAAAGAAGATTACCCAAATATAGAAGCAAATGTTGATTATTGTAACTTCGGTTTTAAACCATGGAGCACGAAACTTCCCATTATGCTTGGTATGGGTGATGATATTGCAGAGGCAGTGGAAACAAACAGTGAAGGACTTAAGCTGGAGAATCTTCCAATCATGCAGAATATGAAAAATTATGACAATATACAGGTTGTTGTAGAAATATCAGGATCCTCAATGGGTCAATTCTGGGTAATCTATGCACGTGCTAAATTCGGTGTCGATGTGGCAGTTGGTCTTACTGCAGTTATGGCTGCTGACGTATATCCTTATCTTCAGTCAGGCCAGTTTGTTGGTAGTCTTGGTGGATTGAAAGGTGCAGCTGAATACGAACAACTCGTTGATATCTTTGCTATGAACGGTTTAGAGTTCAGCAAGAAAAAAGCACGTGATATGGAATGGGTCGAAGCACAATATGAAGAGTTGCCCGAATTAGCACAACTCTATAAGTACAATAAAGCTCGTATCGGTATGGATGCACAGGCAATTGTTCACGTTCTCATCATTTTCTTCATTATTCTTGGTAATATTGGCTACTTCCTCGATAGACGTGCACAGAAAAAAAGTATGTGAAATAAGGAGTAAACATGACTGAAACTATTGGAATCTGGATTGCTGCATTTTTAACACTCTGTATGTTCTCTTTCCTGTATAAGGATAATCCCTTCTACAAATTTGCAGAGCACCTCTTCGTAGGCGTTTCGATGGGTTATTATATTCCTTATACTTATTATAATGCCTTTATTCCGTACGCATACAATCCTCTGTTTCTCAAAAAGGAATACATTCTTATTATACCCTTCATTATCGGTTTTTTATACTGGTTCAGATTTTCTTCAAAATTTAGCTGGGTCAGCCGTTATCCTATTGCGTTTGGCATGGGTATGGTAGGTATGGGTGTTCCGATGTCCATGCACGCAACTGTGCTGGTGCAAATGAGGTCAATGATGCTTCCTCTCGACAATATCAATATCATTTTGATATTTGTTGGAACGATAAGCATTCTTTTGTATTTCTTCTTTTCCAAAGCCCATGAAGGAGTTTACGGAAAATTCACTTCCGTTGGTATCTGGTTCATGATGGTTGGATTCGGTGCATCATTCGGCTACACTGTGATGGCGCGTATCTCATTATTAATTGGACGAATACAATTCCTTCTTGGTGACTGGTTAGGATTAATTAAATAAAAATCAAAAGTATATAAAAGCACAAAGATTATGATATGATATCATGGCTTTGTGCTTTTTCTCTTTGAACATGAAAAAAAGAATCATTCAAATAGGTTTTCTTATTATACTTCTCATAGTTATTTATGTGAGGATATCGCATGAGAAAAGCAAACCTCTCAAGGAAACCCGCCTTGCACTTGGCACCTTTGTTACCATTGATATTCAGGAAAAAAATAGACAAAATAGAGAAATAATTGATTCTGTGTTTTCTATAATTCAAATTTATGAAAAGCAGTTTTCCTTGACCTATCCAAAAAGTGAAACTAACAGAATAAATAATAGTGAGAATTCGATTCTCATTTCTGAAGATATGCAGGACATACTGATGATTTCAAAACAGATCAGCAATGAAACCGAAGGTGCCTTTGATATTACAGTAGGGAAGATCATTAATCTGTACGATTTTGCTAATGAAACAATCCCTTCAATTGAAGAAATAGATTCTGCTCTTGTTTATGTTGGTTATAAGAAAATATCTTGCATTGACAGTGAACTCTTCAAAGATGATCCGACGATTTTCATCGATCTTGGAGGAATTGCAAAGGGCTTCATTGTTGACAAAGCTGTTACTTATTTGAAACAGAAAGGCATTACTCAGGCAGTAATAAATGCAGGCGGCGACCTTTTTGTTATGCAAAATCCCGAGAAGGATGTTTGGAAGGTAGGTATCCAACATCCCAGAAATCCATCGGCACTGTTTGGTTCAGTAGAAGTAAGAGATATAGCAGTGGTTACATCAGGAGATTATGAACAATTCTTCATGAAAGACGGGAAACGTATTCATCATATCATTGATCCACAAACCGGATTCCCCTCATACAATTCTATAAGCGTTACAGTCATAGCGCCAAATACTACAATTGCAGATGCGTTATGTACTGCACTTTTTGTTATGGGACCTGAAAAAGCGATCAAACTTGTAAATCATAAGGATGATATCGAAGCGCTTATTGTCTTTGAAAATAATGGGGAACTTTGCTATGTTTTTTCAAATAATTTTGACAAATATAACTTCACTCTCATAGATTCAACTGCGCAGTTCAGAAAGGATATTCAATGAAACTTAATGATCAGGTATCGCAGTAGATATTATAATAGGTTAAATATGATTTTTTTAAGTAATTTCCACACTTGCGAAATTTGTATAAATAATTGAGAGGAAGGTCAATGAAAAGATTATTTTTGATATTAATTGGATTTTTACTTTTTGTGAATTTCCTTATGGCTGAAACTGAAGATCAGGACTCAGTCCTGGTTGAAATTCCTGACATTGATATCTATGATGAACAAGCTGGAAATTTTCTCGATATCAATCCCGATTACTACCTTTACTATGCATATCAAAATTATAATGATGATAATTTTGAAACAGCAGCTAAATTCTATCTCCAGTATCTTTCATACCAAAATTCTGATGCGAACTCAATCTATAATCTTGCATGCTGCTATGGACTTCTTGGAATCGATTCACTTGCTACGATCTATCTCAAGAGAGCGTACGCAGCGGGTTTCGATGACATACAGCATATCAAAGGAGACCCGGATTTTGATGGAGTGAAAGATTCCGCTATCTTCACAGCTTTGATAGACAGCATAGAAAGTATCGAGCATCAAAAGATAGAAAAAAGCGGAAGCGTGCTCTTCATTCCAGCGAAAATACTTCAGGAATGCAGAGTAAAATTGCCGGAAAACTTTGATCCTGCACAGTCCTATCCCTTACTCATCGGATTGCACGGTTACGGTGATAATAATGAAAACTTTATAAGCTTATATCAGGATTTTCCATCGAGAAATTTTATCTTTGCTGTACCACAGGCGCCCTATGAATTCGGTGTGGGTTCCAATATCGGGTATAGCTGGATTCCACAATCAGATGAACCGGCAGTATTTGATGAAGCAGTTACACTCACTGAAAATTATGTTAATAGCGTTGTAACATATCTTCAAAATCAGTACAACATATCCGAGATCGTATTGATGGGCTTCTCACAGGGATGCTGGCTCACTTATTATACAGGTATTAAAAACCCCTTGCTTTTTAAGGGTCTTCTCTGTTTCGGTGGAGACCTTCCTATTGATCTTTTGGATGACGAAACCTTTGAAAACGCAAAAGACCTTCCAATCTATATTGTTCACGGTGAAAATGACAGAAACATACCTGTCGATGCTGGAATAAATGCAGCTTCTGTTCTACAAGAAATGGGCTTTGAAATTGAGCTATTTATCTTTGACGGTGCACATGAAGTTCCGAAAGAAGGGTTGGAAAAAGGTCTGCTCTGGCTGGGTCTCATCCAATAATCAAATATATAGGTAATACTATGAAAAAATTATTAGTTACGTTCTTTTTGATATTCTTGATCATTCCCACTCTTTATGCTAATGGAGAACGGGATACGCTATATATCTTAAATACAACAGATATCCACGGATCTATCCTACCTTATGATTACATCAAGGATGAACCGGCTGAATACGGACTGGTAAAGGTTTATACAAGGATAAAAGAGTTTAAAGATAAATATGATAATGTTGTTCTGCTTGATTGCGGAGACCTTTTACAGGGCAATCCGTATGCGTATTATTTCAACAGGATCGATACTTCTGGTGTCCACCCGATCATCCAAACAATGAATTATATTGGCTACGATGCTTTCGCAGTCGGCAATCATGAAATTGAACTGGGTGTGGATACCTACACAAAAGCAAGAAATACCTCAAACTTTCCGTGGCTTTCTGCAAATGCAGCACTCGATGACGGGCCTACCTATTTCGAGCCCTATACAATTTTGAAAACAGTCGGTATTAAAATTGGCATTCTTGGTTTGACAACGCCCGGAATTCCAACTATGCTTGACTCGACCTATTATCCTGGCATAACCTGGAAAGGTATGGTTGAGACAGCTCAGAAGTACGCACCAAGTATAAGAGATAACGTGGATGTACTTATTGGAATTTTTCATGCCGGATTTGACGCTGAGGAAGATAAATATAAGGAAGAATTGTTTGGATTACCTGTTGCAAATGCATCCGGATTGGTAGCAGAAAGAGTCCCAGGATTTGATATTATTTTTGGAGGTCATTCGCATCGTGTGAATCCGCGAGATACAATTATTACGATACGAGACAGTACCACTCTAAAAATGATCTCCGGCTCCCATGCTTGGGGACTTGGGATTGCCAAGATCGTGCTGGAAAAAATAAATGGAAAATGGCAAGTTATCGAAAAAATCGGCTGGACCGAGCAGGCAAAGGATTTTCCACCATCTCGGGAAATTCTTGTGCTTAATGAACCGTATCATAAGAAAGTAGTTTCATTCTTCAAAACCCCTATTGCTTTGAATAAAGAAATCATCACTACAGAAAATGCCCGTTTTGAAGATTCACCAATTCCTGAACTCATCAACAGAATTCAACTTAATCATACAAATGCAGACATTTCCATTTCTCCTGTATT
Organism: Candidatus Cloacimonadota bacterium; assembly: GCA_030611765.1. Classification (GTDB taxonomy): domain Bacteria; phylum Cloacimonadota; class Cloacimonadia; order JGIOTU-2; family JGIOTU-2; genus Celaenobacter. Next base: position 7,656 of record JAUWPE010000021.1, read on the forward strand.
TTCAACCGGGCAAGTCATTCCTGCTGATACGATCCGCATTAAAGATGTGTATGCAATTTATCCCTATGAAAATACCCTCAAGATGATCGAAATGACCGGTGAGCAGCTTGTTGATTATCTTGAATATTGTGCAAAATATTATGTATATGAAAATGACTCGCTTTCCACAAATCCTGAAATTGCAGGATATAACTATGATATGGCTGAAGGCATTTCATACACTATAGATGTTCGTGAAGAATACGGAAGCAGAATTAAGGATGTGATATTTCTTAAAACTGCCGAACCCATTGATCCTGAAATGATCTATACAGTTGCACTTAATAGTTATAGGGCAAACGGCGGAGGCGGACATCTGAAAGCAATTAGAATTGATAAACCGAAAGTTTTATATTCTTCTAAAACCGATATCAGAAATCTTATAATTGACTACTTAAAAGAACAAGAAATATTAGAAGCAAAATGTGATAATAATTGGCGTATCGTGCAATAGAAATCTTGGCATTCAAGACTAATAAATAATGAAAAATAAGCATAAATATCCCAGGAGGATACAATGAAAAAAATTAGTATAATTCTATGTGTTGTCATTTCTTTCTTAATGGTTTCATGTTGTTGTATGAAAACAAAAAATGCACCACCCCCAGTACCTCAAAAGCATGAAGCACCTAAATTCGTATCTGCACAGCCCAAAATAGTTTCGATGGATGCTATCACTTTTGTCGGAATGGAAAAACGTTTCACCTTTGATGCAATGTCTGGAATTCCTGTATTCTGGATGAATTTCATGAAGGTTAGTGATCAAATCCAAAATAAAGTTGATCCCGAAGCAGCATGGGGTGTTTCCTATGATATTGATTACTCAGTTCAACCCGGAGAATTTACCTATTTCGTAGGCATGGAAGTCTCAAATACAGAAAACATTCCGGATGGCATGATCGTTTATGTGGCACCTGCTTCAAAATATGCAAAATTCATTCATTACGGTTCTCTGGACAAGCTTTCAGAAACCTATACTTACATCTACAATGTTTGGTTTCCCCAAAGCGGATATGATATGGGAATGGAAGATGGATTAGAGCTTTACGGCAAGAATTTCGATACGCAAAGCAGTAAATCAGAAATGTATATCTTTGTTCCAATAAAATAAATAAGCTTAAAGGTGAAAATGGTAAATCCTAAAAAAATCTGAATTCTGCAAAAGAAATTTTCTATTATTTCATCAGGATTATTTTCTTTGTTTGAGAATAATTACTTGTATCCATTTTATAGAAATAAATTCCTGGGCTAACCCGATTGCCGTTTTCATCTTTTCCATCCCACTCTGCACTAAATCCTAACTCGGATAAACCGAACCAAAAAGAATTCACCACAGAGAGCACAGAGGAAGATAAAAAAAATATATAAAAAGTTGGGATAAAATGTAAATGGTATAAACACTTATCAATAAAGGCATCACAGAATTAGATGAAATTATTTTGCCAAAATATAGCAGAATTATAGAATTAAGTGACTAAATCCTATCCACTGGCGGGCATCTCTTCTTATTTTAAAAATTCCCGTATCTATGTGTGAAAAATTCAACGTAGAAAATTTTGGCGAAATTGCGACCTGAGCAATTCCCTTTTTAACCAATGCTATATGAGGGTAAGGATGAAGTGAGAAACGCAGCGTTCACCGAGTTTATTTTTGGTGCCGTTTGTTATTAAAATAATAATCCAGAACTCCCAACTGCAAAGTAAATATTTTTTCAGGTGATTCTTCAAGTATTTTTTTTGAGTTTAGACTTTTTAATCCATCTGATATCTTTGCATTCTACCTGTTGAGCTTTGGGTTCTTTATCCTCAACTCTGAAAATAAAGACAAAACCGATCCGGGGTTTGCCATCTTTAATCTGCTGTTGAGAGCAAAATGCATGGAATGTAAAAAATCCATCATCTCTTGGAGAATATTTTTTAGTTTTGATATCGGGAAATATTTCTAAAACATTTAATCCGGTTTCTTCAAAAACTTCTCTTTTAACTGCATCATACACATTCTCATATCTATCGATCCAACCGGCAGGTATTTCTAATGCTCCAGAATACTCTGGATCTATCTCGGCTTTCCATCTGGTCTGAACTAAAATTTCAGTATCAACATTATGTTCTCTCTCAATAATGGCTTAAACAACCGGGATACAAATATCGATTATATCTATCTCTTACAGCTCTTGCTTTTCCATTAACAAAACATTTCAAAACATCCATAATCTTTTGTATTCAGTAATTCATTGATCTCTCCTATGTCAAAATATGTTGGGTCAAATTCTCCACCCACCCATTCCATCCATTCTTCATATTCTTCGTGGTCAGGTTGTTTTAGTATTTCCAACATGTCCGAATATCCCCAAATCCCGCCACAATCGTCGGGCGGACACCTCATTTTCCCTTTTAAACAGATGGGATAATTTGATTTCTTATCGAATGGTAATATTTTTTCTAATATGATGTCATGCTCCCAACCATCACCAAAATCATATTCGTAAAATATTTTTTCTTTCTCTTTCGTTAGCAGATCGGATATTTTCATATTACCATAATTCACAATATCCATATCAAACCCGAGATCATCATATTGTGATTTCGGTGCATAGCGAGTTCTATTTTTCCTAAATTGATGCAAATGAGAATTTGTCCAACCCATAGTTGTCTGAATTACTTTATGAAAATCGGAAAATAACATATCCGATGGCACTAATATTCGTCTCCAAATCTTTGGCTTAAATCCTTTTAATGCAATCTGAATTTGAAATATTTTCTTTTCCATGCTTTTCTCCTTTCAAATATAATTATAATCTTGCTCCGAAACTCCATGTAATTGCTTATTAGGATCATGTGTTTATCATTAGTTAATTGAACATAAACCTGTCAACTTTCATTGAATTGCTCTATCTGGTTTTTAACCCATTCGATATATCTTGCCTCCTTAAATCCAAACCATTTTTCACGATAATCTCCGGAATTATCAATAATCCATTTAAAGTTTCTTAATGGTTTTGATCTATTTAATGAATCTATCAATCTGTCACGTAATTGTACATCTTCAACGCTTTCAGCAAAATCCGCCATGATGTGAAAAAATTCCCTGGATGACATATCCTCGAATTCAATATAATCAATCCGGTTTTCATCCAATTCATTGATGTCTTCTTCCCAAGGTTCCTTGTCAGCATCAAGCCAATTATCAAAGTTAGGTATTGTCTTTATTTCTCCTGTCTGTTTATTATAAAAACATCTCATTCCAGCTTCAAGTTCCGAAGCAATCTCATTTATTTGCTGTTCTGTTAGCTTTATCATAATGTTTCCTTGTCGGTCTTAAGCTTTACAATAATGTTTAATATTATCCCCAAAAACAACCATATTTATCCTTTTTAAAATCTTAAAGAACTCAGAAATTTTTTTCACTTCTGGATCTGGTTTATAACTTTCCCATTTTCCACTTGCTAAAACTCGAACTTTCATACTAATTGAAAGATGAATTCTTGAAAAATAGGATGGTTGTCAATAAAAAAAGCTGGTTATTGGTAAATTAGTATATATGTGAATTGTTATGCAGAATTTTAACTCGGAACTGATGTATGAATTTTAATAATGAATTAATATAAACTTAATGCCTCGGGGAAAATACGTTATGGATTGATTCATGACACTTCACTGAAATCATACAACATTATCTATCTACTGTTGGCTGCTACTTTATTGAAAATTTCCAAAACTTTGATTTGCTCGGTTTTGACTAATTTTCTATGTTTTTTCAATGTAATTTTCTCTTTATCAATATTCCTTAAGTCTATTGGTATTGAGAAATAATCTTTGATTAGTTCCCAGTCTGAATTTCTTATAGTTCGAGGTTCCTCTAAATAAAAACTTACCCAACTATCGCCTATCCTTGAGTTGTTCTGAATTCTAATAAGTTTATTATTTGCAATTTTAACATATTGTTTATCTATTTCAAATCCAATGAATTTTCTTCCTAAATGTTTGGCAGCAACAGCTGTTGTTCCCGTTCCCATAAAAGGATCTAATACAATATCATTTTCATCTGTCGTCATTAATATTACTCTTTCAAGTAAATGAATGGGAAGTTGGCAAGGATGAGGATTGCGATTTTTATTATGTTTAATTCTGTGAATATCTGTCCAGACATCTGAAACTAATGGACCAAAAGGATGCAATTTTGATTTTTTACCACCATAATCTTTTAATAAATAACCTGTTTTTCTATCTCTTTTGTGGGGATATCTTACTTCATAAAATTTTAGATTTTTTTGATTTTTAGCATAAAATAGAATTCCATAATGTGAAGGTTGTAAGGTTTTTCCCATTGGAGCAGTCGGTGCATCCCAGGAAATCCAATGTTTGAAATCTGCCTTTTTATTTAAAAATTCTGCAAAATAAGTAAGCCATTTGGGAATGTTATGAACAAAAATGGATCCGGTAGGTTTTGTTACTCTCACCATTTCCGAAATCCATTTCTTGCACCAATTCAAATATTCCTTAAATTCAAGAGAATCCTTGTAACTATTATACTTTTTTTTAAGATTAAAAGGTGGATCCGCAAAAGTCATATCAATTGAGTTATCAGGGATTTTTTCGAATAATTCCAAACAATCAACTTGAATTATCTGGTTAATATATTTTTCAATCATTTGTTAAAACTTCCTTTACTAATTCTCTGAATCGCTGCAATTCATCCTGATGAAAAGTGAAAACATCTTCATAAGCTGTTACCATTCTTTTCAAATCATTTTTCCGAACATACCAGCCTATTCCATCCACAAAACCAATAAATTTTGCTTTTGGATAATGCTTTTTTAGAAGTGTGTCGATCGATATTTCTGTTTTAGATTTATCTCCCTGTCCGGAAGATGTGGTTGTGAGAAATGAACTTTCAATGATAATCAGCGGATTCTTTTTGTTTGGAATTATAAAGTCCATTGTTCTTTTGGTGTCTGATTCATATTCTATAAGTTCATTTAAGTCACCTTTTTCAAAAGAGACATTTAATGAGTTGAGTAGTTTTTCAATTAAAATTTCAGGATTATTTTTTCCTTTTGCGGCTCTCGACCCTTTTTCTTTGTATCTGGCTAAAGTATCAATTAATGCATCAATATTGAATTGTAGTTTTTCCAGACTTAATTTTTGTAGTTCAAAAGCAGGCAGCGTTTGTTGAAAAAAACCGTGAGTAGAACCTTCAAAAAATATATTTATTAATCCTTTCCTGAAATATTCATCGGAGATTATTAGTTTTTCAATTTTTTCTGAACTCCATTCTGAAATTTCATTTTCATTTGAAACATCATCCCAGTTTTTTCTGAAAACAAGATTATTAACTTCGCCATCATTTACAATGCGAATAACGGTTATTAATCTTTTCAAACTTTCATTAGAAAAACCAGTTATTGCTAAAAGAGCCTTTAAACCTATCTCCTTTTTTGATAGAAGGAAATTTGTAAAAACTTCTTTTTTACATCCATTGTTCGTTACTTCATTTTTCAGATAAAGAATTGCTTCTTTCACACTATAGATGTGTTTTTCATAAATTTCTTCAAATTCATTATCGAAATAATAAAAGGTATTTTTATTAATTACATTAGCATATTTTTCATTTACTGTTTTCAATTTTTCTCCTTTTGAAAAAATAAAATATATTCTTCTTTCATTATGTTTCTCATACCCTTGATTGGTTTTAAAATATTTTTAACGAGATTCAGATTATATTTTGCACATGAATCAATAATTTTCTGTTCCAACCTTATTCCACCTGTTTGATTTGTATTTGAACCAATAATTATTACAAAATATTTGTTGGGTTTTAGAACTCGTGAAACTTCTGAACATACAACATCCATATCTGTAAAATAGTTTTCAAGTTTTTCATCCTTATTCTTTCCAACAAGACCAACCATTCCTTTTTTTAATTCATTAATATCATACCCTAAATACTTTAGTTGAGATTCATCATTTTTTACATAATCTATCGCAAAGGAATATGGTGGAGAAGTGATAACTCCGTCAACAGATTTATTCTCTAAAGGAATTTTTTTTGCAGATGTATTTGTTAACACTTCAACAATTCCAAAATGATCAATATATTTGGAACTAATCATTTTAAAATTAGTTACAGTTTCAATATATCTTTTCAGAACTTTCTCGAATAATTGACGATGAGTAGATTTTAAGACTCTTTTTGAATAACCGAGAGCATCTAAATATGCGAGTAAAGTTAATTCATAAATTTTTAATTTTTCTGGATTACCTATTTTTTTTAACTTCTCTAAGATATTACTTGATGAAAAAAAATCGAAAAATTTATTAACTTTATTTGGTATTTCTTTTAGTAATTCAGTATCAATTTTCAAGCTATTGTACTTCACTTTTGTCATGAATTGACAAAATGGGCTTAGATCTACAGCAATTGAATTAATTCCCATTAATGATGCTTCAATATTAGTCGTTCCACTTCCACACATCGGGTCTAAAATCGTTTTACCTTCTTTAATGCCAATGATGTTAATTAATGCTTTTATTAATTGAGGATGGAATTTACCTCGATATGGAAATAAACCATGTGTTGAATATCCGGTTGAAAATTTACCATTTTCAAAATAATTCTTTGTTGCTGCCGATCTTTCTTCATTCAAAGCATCTGGGAAAGTATTATACATTAGATAATGCTTTGAATATTGATTGTTTCTTGATTTGAAGTAAGCAGTTCTATTTAAAAAATTATTTTCATTCATGCTATAATATTCCAGATAGGCTAATTCTAGTTCAAACAATTCATTAACCGAGGGTAATAATTCTACTTCCCTCTCAAACAAGTTTTGCAAGAGTGAAGGTACATTGTAGAAATTTTTATTATTAGCCATTTTTTCCTTCAATCAATAGATGCAAAAACAATTTACCTCATTCACTGTCAATAAAAATAGGTGGTCATTCCATAACCCAAAACCGACTAAAGTCATGGAGTGGTCCATGACTTCTCACAAAACCGAACAATCAAATACATTTTCCATTTTTCAATTCCTGCCACGCCGTCTTGTCGGGGCGTATCCTCCAGCTGGCGGAGAAGACTGAAATGAAACGAAGGCGGGTGCATTTTACATTTTCCATTTATATTTACTGAGCGTGCCCAGCAATCCAAATATGATAAAATAGGGAGCATACAGCACTTCCACAAATGGAAAGACAAGCAATGAAATATATTCTCTGAAGATAGTTGCACCGCGCAGCAATATGAGGAAATCAAAGAAGCTTTTTACGAGAAATACAATAAGGAAGGATCTCCATGTTACAACTCCAGCTAAAGCAAGTATGAAAGTAATAAATAATAATAAAAGAAAAATGAAGGCAAGGAGGGAAACAAATTTTATAAGAGCAGGATAATATCGCCACTTGGAACCGCGCCTCTTTTCCTGCTGAAAGGTCTGAGAATGGGATTTTTCTTCAACTGAAAGAACATAGCTGTCCGGATGAGTTGCAAATCCAATCTTGTAAGAATGACTTTTACTGATCTTTTGAAGAAAGAGATCGTCATCGCCGGATGGGATATGTCCAATTCCTTCAAATCCATTGATAGACTCGAACACCTTCTTTTTATAGGCGAAATTCCTGCCGGTTGCAGTTATTCCCCAATTCCAGCCGATGCTGCCTGCGGAAAAAGTGAACATTGCGAGCCGTTCAAGTTTCTTCAGAATGCAGATAATCCTTTTGTCAAAACTTTTGCTCTGACATTTCAAGGGAGAGTAGCCAACCACCACATCAAAGCCCCGTGAAAACACCCTATTCATGGAACGCAGCCAGAATTTTCCGGGTCTGCAATCCGCATCTGTGAACATCAGCACCTCGCCCTGCGCATGTTTGATCCCTTCTGTAAGTGCTCGCTTCTTCCCAATAAGATATGGTAATTCGTCAGTAATGGTGATGTATTTTATCTGAGGATATTTCTTTGAAAAATTTTCAAGAATATAGTCCGTGTTATCTACAGAGTGGTCATTTACAACAATTATTTCAAATCTATCTTGCGGATATTCTTGTGCCAGTAAGCTATTCAGTAATGAAGTCAAATGCATTTCCTCATTCCGTGCTGCAACAATAATTGAGATAAAATGATCCTTTTTCTCTGAAGAAATGGTTCGATTAATTCTAAATGTCCCTATAATGAGAAATAATAGAAACAAGCCGTACAGCGCAGTCAACGCATATAGAACATAGAAAAAGATCATAACAGTTTCATACCCTTCACTGATGAGGCATTCAGCTCGAGAGAAGCAAATTTTTTCTTTTTATATTTGAATTGAGCTGCTGCGCCTATCATTGCAGCATTATCTGTGCAGTATTTTTCTGAGGGATAAAAAAGTCTGATGTTGCTCTCATTGCAATAGTTTGTGAAAGTGCTTCTCAACTCGGAATTCGCTGCAACGCCGCCTGCAAGCAGGAACGTTTTCAAGGAATGTTCTTTCAGCGCTTTGATCGTTTTCTGAAAGAGCACTTCAACGATGGCATGCTGAAAACTTGCAGCAAAATCATGAGTAGCAGCTTCGTCGAGTGTCCCTTTTTCTTTGAGATAGAGCATGCCTGCAGTTTTCAATCCGCTAAAGCTGAAATCAAAATTATCATGCTTGAGCATTGGAAGCGGAAATTCGATAGCAAGCTTATTTCCACCTACAGCAAGAGAATCAATAAAAGGTCCGCCCGGATAGGGCAAACCAAGCAGCTTGCCGATCTTGTCAAATGCCTCACCGGCAGCGTCATCGACGGTTTTTCCGAGAATTGTATATTCAACTGACGAAGAAAAAATTACCAATTCTGTATGTCCACCGGATACAATGAGAGACAAAAAGGGGAATTCTATATTTTTATGCTCCAGGAAATTAGCGAACACATGCCCGAAAATATGATTCACAGCTATCAATGGTTTTTGAAGACTGAATGCCAACCCTTTTGCAAAAGAGACGCCGACCAGTAAAGAACCGATCAATCCGGGATTTGCAGAAACTGCGACAGCATCGATATCTTTCAACCCGATTTCTGCTTTTTCAAGAGCCATTTCAACGATTGGGATCAGGGTACGAATGTGTTCGCGGGATGCAAGCTCGGGCACAATTCCCCCATACTTTGCATGCACTTCTTTCTGAGTAGAGATCACATTAGAGAGCACATCACAATTTCCGGCGATAAGTGCTGCGGAGGTATCGTCGCAGGAGGTTTCTATCGCAAGAATGAGAGGTTTCTTCATAAATTATTCTTTAACTGATTTTATGCGCACTTTTGTAGGAGTTTGTCCCAGAAGGTCGATTCCGGCCGGTAATTCCACGCTTATTGATACTTCATCATCAACTTTGAAAGAATCCGGCAATTCAATTGTTACAAAGATATCCTTCTCTTCCAGAATACTCACAAATTCTTTATCACCCGACACCTTAATACTTACCGAGGAAGGAAAAATCTCTATCCCCTTCGGCTTGTCTATAGAAATAAGTGAAATGGTCTTCTGAATGATCTTCGGCTCCATCTTTATGATATCTAGTGTATAAATATCATAGGAAACCATCGGATCCTTGGGTTGGATAATGCTAAGATGCGGGTCGTCAACATGGACATCCTTATCATAAAGTATTGTTAACACTTCTTCGATCTGGGTAATAATGGATTGAGGACCTGTTATCTGTATCTCCTCCGGTTTGATTTCAAGTTCATTTTCTTCAAAATATTGCTTGCTCTCATCGTCTGCAAAGGCAAGTTCAACAGGAACGATCATTGTATTCATATTGTCCATAACTATGAGCACGTCTTTCATAGGAGATTTGTGAACAATAGTGAGATTGAATTCCTCAAGTCCATCAAGATTCTCATAATCTATTGGTAAATAGTTTTTTCCATAGTGCACATCTTTCAGGTCAATATGATAGACATATTTTTTCAGATTATAGCCCATCACAGACTGACCTTTGCCTTCGATAGTTATATCGATAGTTTCGGGTTCAATATTAATAGGCACAAGCGCAGAAGGTGCATTGGAGATCGTGATAGGCACCTGTATATCTACTTTCTGTACCTTCGTAAGATTTATCTCAAACCAGATAAACGCAGAAAGCAAAAGCGCAAAAATAAAAATCCATATCTTTTTGTTCATCATTTTCTCTCATCCTTATTAAAAATTCTTCTTAATCTTTCAGATACAAGTGTAATATAAATATTCAGCGGGTCTATCTTATGAGCAATGCTGAGATATTTCTTTGCGTTGTTAAAATCTCTTTCCGCAATGTATATCTTGCTCAGATCGATATAGGATTTGATGTAAAATATATTTTTTTGAATGCTTGTCTTGTAGTTCTCGACTGCCTTATCAATATCCCCCATATTATAGCAGCAATTTGCAAAAATGTTGTGAAATTCTGCACTGTTATAACCCAATCGCTCTGCTTTGTCATAACACACAAATGCCTGTATCCAGTTCTTTTTACTATCATAGCATTTGCCGATGAGGAGCGCAACTTCTTTGTTTGTTGGGAATTTTTTCTCTGCACTTTTCAACACAGAGATCGCATTATCCCATTCCTTAAGTGCAATATACTGCTCCGCGAGAAAAGTATAGGTTGAAATAAGATTATTAAAGTAGGGCATGATCTCTTTAAAATAGGTGATCGCTTCTTTTCTTCGATCCAAATAAACGAGGGCAACGGATTTATTAAAAAGCATTTCGGGAGTTTCTACTGTGATCTTTGAGTACCATTCCAATGCTTTGTGCGCTTTTCCCTTTTGAGTGAGATATACATTTCCCATAAGAAAATTTAGCTGGTTGCTGTCTGGAAATATATTAAGAGCTTTTGCAATGATCTTCTCAGCTTTTTTGAAGAGGGCATGCGTCATATATATCACGTACAGCATCTCATATGCCTTGAAGGTATCTGGATGGTCATCAATAACTCCCTGCAGGATCTCTTCTGCAAGAAGCCAGTTTTTTTTGATGTGATGCTCTGCTTCAAGGAGCTTCGCTTTAATATGATTATCCATTAATTACACTCTTCTCAAATGAATTAATCACGTCAACAATCTCGTTTTTTGTTATAAGATGATATATCTTATCGCGGAAATGTGATGAGCCGTGCAAACCCTTTGTATAAAAGGGAACGAATTTTCTGAACAATCTGATCGCAGTTGTTTCTCCATAAAATTCCACACTCGCAAACAGGTGCTCTTTCATCACTTTAATTCGCTCTTTAGTCGTGAGTTGCAGACTTTCCTTCTTGTCAATTTTATCTTTGATCTGTGAGAAAAGCCAGGGATTTCCAAGCGATCCTCTTCCTATCATAATAGAATCGCAGCCGGTTTCCTGGAACATCCTCACGCCATCTTCACAAGTAAGAATATCTCCATTTCCGATTACAGGAATTTTTACAATTTCTTTTGCTTTTTTAATATAGTTCCAATTACTTTTTCCTGAAAACAACTGGCTGCGTGTTCGGGGATGAATGATGATTGCTGATGCACCTTCGCTTTCAATAATTTTGATAATTTCCTCAAAATGTTCATCGGAATCCCATCCGATCCTGATCTTTACTGTGAAGAGTGCATCTTTTAATAATTTTCTTGTTTGACGAACGATAGAAGCGATCTCGTGAGGGGATTTCAAGAGCGCTGCGCCAGCGCCGTTTTTTACTACTTTCTTGATCGGACAGCCCATATTTATATCAAAGAAATCGGGATTGAATTTTTGAAGAATTTGAATTCCTTTTACGATCTTATCGGCGGTATTACTGAAAACCTGCAAGCCGATCGGTCTGTCTGCATCATCAAATTCTGCCAGCAGATCGGTTTTCTTATTTTTATGTATAAGTGCATCAGCGCTGATCATTTCGGAGAGCACTACGTCTGCACCAAATCGCTTGCAAATCTTACGATATACATAATCGGTATAGCCCGCAAGGGGAGCAAGCCAGAGTTTTTTGCGAAAGAATTCTTTCGATTTCATATTATAGTAATAAGATAATTACCTGAACTTGTGTGGCAACTATTTTAGAAATCCAAATTTCAAATTTCTAATTTCAAATGGAATGTCAAAGTTTAAATGTCAAAATTATATGGATTATGTCGCAAAATCAGACGTGCTTCGTGGCGAAGTATGAAGCGAGGTGAATTTCGTTTCGCAATCCTCGATTCACGTTCATTTCATTCACTGTGAATCAAGTCAACAACATGCCGCAACGTTGTTGCTTTGAATCATTGTCGTCATATACCCTATGCTTATGCATCAGGTTTCAAATATTGAGCACCTCCAGTGCAGAATGTTATGAATGAAAGAGAATGTTGCAAAGTTCCGCTAGGAACTATATGCCTGTAACGGAGAGCGTCAGCTCTCTGAAATATAAAACCAGTAGACTGAACGCCGTAGGTGCGGAATGTGAAAAATTACTTCTACTTGGTCTAATAAGCTTCCGAACGCTAATCACTCAATCCTTAAACATTTTTGGAGTTCAATAATCAAATACTGGATTCCCACATTCGCGAGAATGACAGACTTTATGACGTGCTTCGTGGCGAAGCATGAGACGATGATGATTAATATACGTAATTCTCGATTCACGTTCTCTGCGTTCACTACGAATCAAGTCTTGCTTGTAGGAATTTTCTTTTCATTATTGATAATCAGTTGGATTTATTTCATAACAAGTACCAAAACTTTTCGTGATATTTCGTGATTAAAATCCCCCTCGTAGATAAATATCTTGTCAATGTTAAACCAATTCGGACACTTGGTACATCATGAAAAAAGATAAAGCGATCGTACTCCTCAGCGGCGGTCTGGACAGCTGTGTAGTAACTGCAATTGCACAGAAGGAGTATCAGGTTTATCTTCTGCATGTGAATTACGGACAGAGAACTGTTACTCGAGAAGAACAAGCATTCAAAGATATAGCTGCATATTATAAGATAAAAGATTTTCTGAATGTAGATATTGGTTATCTGCAAAAAATTGGCGGATCGAGCCTGACGGATAATGAGATTCCTATTCCTGATGAAAGTTCTGATAATAAAATACCGACAACCTACGTTCCTTTCCGAAATGCAAACCTGCTCTCCATCGCAACAGCATGGGCAGAAGTGATTGACGCATCCAAAATTTTTATCGGCGCAATGGAGGAGGACAGCAGCGGTTACCCGGATTGCAGAAAGCAATTTTTCAATAGTTTTAATAAAACCATAAAAGAAGGCACAAAGACGGACACCAATATCGAGATAGAAACTCCCATCCTTCACAAAACGAAAGCTGAAGTGGTTCAATTAGGCATAGAATTAAAAGCTCCGCTCCATCTCACATGGTCATGCTATCAAAACGAAGACAAGGCATGCGGTGTATGCGAAAGCTGTAAATTTCGGATAACTGCCTTCCGACAAGCCGGTTACCCGGACCCTATCCCCTATGCAGTACCCATCCAATGGAAACATTAATTCAAAAATACAAAGAATATCTTATTTCTCAAAATTACTCCAAACACACTCTGCGCGCTTACCTCGGAGATATTGAACAGTTCATAGATTTTATCAAGAAATTTTTCCCGAATGAAAAAGTCGTTATCGAAGATATAAACAAATCTATGTTCCGGGATTTTCTTCAGCATCTGAGCGAGCAAAAGGACGGCAACAGAACCCTTGCCCGAAAGGTCATCTCGATCAAGGCATTCTTTTCGTACCTGATACAGAATGATCTTACAAAACATAATCCTATCATAGAAATAAAAATCCCAAAATTTGAAAAATACGCTGCAACTTTTCTCACGGAAAAAGATATGCGTTTCGTTCTGCAAATACCCGACCAGGAGGATGCACTCGGCATTCGTAACATTGCTATTCTTGAGCTGCTTTACAGCACTGGAATTCGTATCGGAGAACTTGCCGGATTGAAGATCAAGGACGTGGATTTCAGACAGAGCCAGATAAAAGTGCTTGGCAAACGCTCTAAAACACGGATCATTCCAATGGGAAGCTATGCAATCGATGCGCTGCAAAAATATCTCAAGATAAGGGAATCCTTCATAAAAGATAAAGATGTCTCTGAAGTATTTGTTTCTCATAATGGCAATCCCCTCTCAGCAGACGAGCTCAGATATATTGTGAATAAATATCTGAAAGTTATTGAAAAATCCAAGAATTACAGTCCTCACACCCTTCGTCATACCTTTGCAACACACCTGCTCAATCATGGCGCCGATCTGCGTTCTGTGCAGGAACTTCTCGGGCATAGCAGCTTGACATCAACAGAAATTTACACCCATACTTCCATGCAAAAACTGAAAGAAGCATACAAAACAGCGCACCCTCATGGCGACAGAAAATAATCCGAAAATTGACAAAATATTGAATCAAATCCTTAACATGAAAGTAATATGAGAAAAAATATTATTATAGGAATCGCAGGCGGCACAGGTTCGGGAAAAACGACTTTGGCAGAGAGGATCATTGAAGAACTTAATGAACCAAATGTATTCATCATCAAACAGGATGCTTATTATAAATCTTATTCAGCACTTAGCTTTGATGAGCGCAAAAACATCAACTTTGACCATCCCGATGCTTTTGATACACCACTTCTTATGAAGCACCTGAAAAATCTAAAAAGTGATGTCCCCATCGATATGCCACAATATGATTTTGCAAACCATCTTAGGAAGAAAGATACGATCCCTATTTCACCCCACAAGGTGATCATGCTCGAAGGGATCCTTGTTTTTGAAAATAAGGAATTACGCAATTTTCTCGATATTAAAATCTTCGTAGATACCGATGCTGATGTCCGCATTCTCAGAAGGATCAAACGCGATATTCAAGATCGAGGACGCACTTTTGAATCCGTGTATAATCAATATATGAATACCGTTCGGCCTATGCATCTGGAGTTCGTGGAACCTTCCAAGAAATACGCAGATGTCATTGTGCCCGAAGGCGGTATGAACATTATCGCGATCGATATGATCGTTTCAAAAATAAAACAAATATTACAGGAAAGCGAGGAATAATGAAAAAATATTTCCTAACCTTAATTGGATTTTTCTTAGTGAGCACGCTCGTATTTGCTTCGACAGATATGACGGTGTACAACCAGAACTTTGCCACTGTGCGAAGTGAACTTTCTATTATGCTGCAAAAGGGATTGAATCTGTACAGTTATGATGATATTCCTGCTGCGATACAACCCACTTCAGTTCATCTTGAGCCGGTTAAATCTTCAGACAAAGTGATTATCACACTTCAAAATTTCGAGTATGATCTGGCTAACACAGAAAAAATTCTCGAAAAATATCTCGATAAGAACATCGAAATTATTGTAAAAAGTGGTGAACTTTTCACAGGTATTCTCAAATCTTTTGATCATAAAACGATTGTAATCCAGAAAACGGACAAGGGTATTACTATGATCAGCATCGATGAAGTGCAGAATTTCAACCTTGAAAAAATGCCCGAGAACTTCTTCACCAAACCTACTTTGAACTGGGAACTGCTCTCCAATAAATCCGGCGATACTGCTTGCAAAATGAGCTACATTACCAACAATATTTCCTGGGATGCTCAATATGTCGGCATACTTGATAATAAAGATGAGAAACTGAACCTTTCATCTTGGATTTCCTTGAAGAATAATTCAGGAAAAGCATTCAAAGATGTAACACTCAAACTCATGGCTGGTGATGT
>JAUWPE010000100.1 GCA_030611765.1 Candidatus Cloacimonadota bacterium
TCACATGAGCGAAGACATCCAGAAATATCAACAGCGAAAATATGTAGCACAGGTAATAGAGCGTGTCGTCTATGGAAACCTGATGCTT
This sequence comes from Candidatus Cloacimonadota bacterium, assembly GCA_030611765.1. Taxonomy (GTDB): domain Bacteria; phylum Cloacimonadota; class Cloacimonadia; order JGIOTU-2; family JGIOTU-2; genus Celaenobacter. The sequence goes on from JAUWPE010000100.1 coordinate 89, forward strand.
GAAGAGCACACACCTTCAAACGATGACGGTGACGAATACATAGCAGAATAGCAACAGACCTGACTACACTCTGTATGCTTCGCATGCAGAGAGCTTTCTAACGACGAATACATAGCAGAATAGCAACAGACCTGACTACAGTTCTTCAACTTTACTGCAAAATCCTCTGTGCAATCTCATAGTAAGCTCTTCCAACATCCCCTTTATCGAAACGAAACACATCTTTATCCAGTGATTTTCCAGTTTTCTTGTCCCAGAATCGACAGGTATCAGCCGAAATCTCATCCGCAAGTACGATCTTACCATTTAATCGTCCAAACTCGAGCTTAAAATCAGGCAAAAGCAGTTCCCTACTATCTAAAAACTTTATCAGCAGCTTGTTTACATCAAGTGCAAGCTTTCGCATAACTGCAAGCTCCGCCTTCTCTGCAATACCCATCACGCATGCGATATCCTCATTAATCATTGGATCTCCATACTCATCACTCTTGTAATCAAGCGCAATCACAGGCGGCACAAGAGGTGTTCCCTCTTTTATCGGATACTTCCTGGTGATAGAACCAGCAGCAATATTTCGCACAATCACTTCAACAGGAATGATATCAACAGCATCAACAAGCATCATTGTATCAGAAAGCATGCATTCGAAATGAGTTGGTATTCCCCATCTTTCAAGAAGTTTGAATATATGTGCTGAAATTGCAGCATTGTAATAGCCTTTGTGTTCAAGCGATCCTTTTTTTTTGCCATCAAATGCTGTGAGACTATCACGAAATTCCGCAATTAGTTTTGTCTCATCATCAGTTCGATACAAAGTCTTTGCTTTTCCAGAGTACTGAATTTCTTTTTTTATGACCAAAGTATATCAACCTCTTATCCTGCGATGTTAACTAATCGATTACAAATAAAGTTAACGTGCTGTAACCCTTAGTATTTAAGCTGCTAACAAATTAAATAGTAAACTATACATGCCAAGGTTGTTTGTATAATTATAATACTTTAATGGAGATTATGTTGATATGGAAGATGAAAGCACACTTCTTATGATACCAGGACCTGTCCAGGTGCTGCCTCGCATACTACGAGCAATGAGCCGCCCCATGATTGGTCATCGAAGCCGGGAATTTGGCAGAATCTATGAGGAATGCCAGAAAACACTAAAAGAACTGTTTCAAACAGCAAACGATATTTTTGTAATCAGTGGAAGCGGTACCTGTGCAATGGAGGCTGCGGTTGGAAACGTCATTGGGCGAAATGATACAGTCGTTACTATTGAAAACGGAAAGTTTGGCGAACGATTCAGACTCATTGCAGAACGATATGGAAAAGTGAAGCCGATCACATTTGAGTGGGGTACATCAATAGAGCTTGATAAAGTAGAAGATGCTTTATCAGATGGCGCCAAGGCTGTGACAATGGTACACAATGAAACTTCCACCGGCATAAAAAATCCTGCAAAGGAAGTAAGTAAGCTTGCTCATCAATACGATGCTCTATTCATAATGGATGGTGTCACTTCGATTGGTGGCGATACCGTACTGGTTGATGAGTGGGGAGTTGATATTGCTATTGTCGGCTCACAGAAATGTCTTGGTGCACCGCCAGGACTTTCAGCCATTTCAGTAAGTGATGCTGCATGGGATGCCATTGTTGATCAACCACCTTATTATGCAGACTTGAATGCATATCGAAAATCTTCTGCAAAAGAGATTACTCAAACACCATACACGCCAGCAGTTTCCCTTTTTTGTGCTCTTGAAGAAGCCCTCAACGTCATTAACGAGGAAGGGATAGATGCACGCAGGAAACGACACAAAATGGCAGCAGAAGCCATCAGGGCAGCAGCAGAAGTGCTGGACATAGAGTTGTTTCCAAGCCTGAACGAAATTAGTGAGTATTCTAACACTGTTACTGCTATGCTTTTGCCAGAAGGCATCAATGATAAAAAACTAAGAGATGGAATGCTTAAACGAAAGGTCCAGATCTCAGGCGGGCAGGAGCATCTTTCAGGCAGCATTTTTAGAATTGGTGCAATGGGTAACTTTACAGAACGTGACATCCTCACAACCATACAAACACTTGAAGTGGTGCTCAAGGAGTATCGGGTGATCGCACGGATTGGTGATGGTGTGAATGCAGCAAGCGATATATTTAGCGGTTTTGGATTAGAGAAATAGGTTATAAAATAATATAAAGCCGTTCCGCATTGAACTTGAAAAGGAATGGAGTCAATGACCTCGGACGTCGCTTCGCTCTGTATGGAGCATCTTAGGTTATGCTCATGATTTGAAACTCTTTATCATTGGCTTTGATGGTACATTTAAAATATGAGCCACATTGTTCCGTTCTAATAAAATTTTACAAGAAACTACTTACTCCGTTCGCAGTTACTTAACTGCAAGAAGTTATAATTCACTTACTACTAAAATACATGGGAAAACTTATATTTTATATACTATGAGATAAATTAATAAAATGAATAATATGGATAGATATATAAATCAATCTCCTGAACAGATAGCAAGAAACGAGATTGATAAACAGCTCCATGCCACAGGATGGGCAGTGCAGGATAAAGATAGAATTGACTGGAATGAGGGCATTGGTATTGCTGTCCGTGAATATCAGACTGACGTCGGACCTGCTGACTATGTATTATTTGTTGAAAGAAGACCTGTTGGAATAGTAGAGGCAAAAAAAGAAGAAGAGGGATGTAGACTTACATTTCATGAACCCCAAGCGGAATATTATGCAAAAAGTAAGCTCAAATATCTGGACAATGACCAGCTTCCATTTGTTTATGAAAGTACGGGAACTTTAACCCGATTTACTGATTGTAGAGATCCACACCCGCGTTCAAGACCTGTATTTACTTTTCATAGACCTGAAACTTTTAAAGCATGGCTGAAGGAGGATAATTCATTAAGAACAAGACTGCTGGATATTCCAGAACTTCCGAAATCCGGTTTAAGAGACTGCCAGATAAATGCGATTAAAAATCTTGAAAAATCCTTTAAAGAAAACAAACCACGATCTTTGATCCAGATGGCTACCGGTGCCGGTAAAACCTATGCAGCGATCACATTTATTTACCGTTTACTGAAATTTGCTGATGCGAAGCGGATATTATTCCTGGTTGACACCAGAAACCTTGGAGAACAGGCAGAGCAGGAGTGTATGGCATATCAACCATCTGACGATAACCGTGCATTTACTGAACTATATAATGTTCAACGGTTGCGCTCAAACTATATTGCACCGGACAGCCAAATATGCATCAGTACTATCCAGAGGCTTTATTCTATTTTAAAAGGTGAAGAACTGGATGAAAAGGTGGATGATGAAAGTCCGAATGAGAACAAATGGGAATCGAAAGAACCGATGCCAGTTGTTTATGATGAAAAGATACCGATAGAGCAGTTTGATTTTATCGTAATCGATGAATGTCACCGTTCCATATACAACCGGTGGAAACAGGTGCTTGATTATTTTGATGCTTTTCTTATCGGGTTAACCGCCACACCGGATAAAAGAACTTTCGGATTTTTCAATGAGAATGTTGTAAGTGAATACTCCCACGAAGAAGCTGTGGCAGACGGTGTAAATGTTGGATACGATGTTTACATTATTGAGACTGAAATTTCACAATACGGAGCAGAGATAAAAGCCAATGAGTATGTGGATAAACGAGAAAGGCTGAGCAGAAAGAGACGGTGGGGACAACTGGATGAAGATGTTTCTTACTCTAAAAAAGATCTAGATAGGGATATTGTAAATCCCAGCCAGATCAGAAATATCATTCGTGCCTTTAAAAATAAACTGCCTGAGATCTTTCCGGGCAGAAAAGAAGTACCAAAGACCCTAATTTTTGCTAAAACCGACAGCCATGCCGAAGATATTATTCAGATAGTCAGAGAAGAATTCAATGAAGGTAATGAATTCTGTAAGAAAATAACATATAAAACTAAAGATGAGGACCCGAAATCTATACTCAACCAGTTCAGAAATAGCTATAACCCAAGAATTGCCGTTACTGTGGCTATGATTTCTGTAGGTATAGATGTTAAACCCCTTGAATGTCTGCTCTTTATGCGTGATGTAAAAAGCAAATGCTATTTTGAGCAGATGAAGGGGCGCGGTACCCGTACTTTCGGATATGATGACCTGAAAAAAGTCACTCCCTCGACAGTTTCAGCAAAGACACATTTTGTTGTTGTGGATGCTGTAGGGGTTACAAAATCAATTAAAACAGACAGCCGCCCATTGGAGCGAAAACGCGCCACCCCAATGAAGGATTTACTGAATGCTGTAACTATGGGAGCTGAGGATGAAGACCTGTTCACTTCACTTGCAAGCCGCCTTTCCAGACTGGAAAAACAACTTACTGACAAGGAAAAAGAAACTTTTAAAGAAAAGGCAGAAGGCAAGACTATAAATCAGACAGTCAAAGACTTGTTGAATGCCCATAATCCAGACAAGATCGAAGAAAAAGCTGAGAAACTGAAGATGGAAAATCCTGGGATTACTGAAAATGAAGCCCATGAGATGGCAAAGGAAAACTTGAGCAAAACAGCAAGTTCAATCTTTAGCGGAGAACTTAACAGATATATTGAAAATGTTCGCAAGGTTCATGAACAGATTATTGATATTGTGAATATCGACAAAGTCACAAAGGTGGAATGGGGAGATGATGCCGCCGATAAAGCCGGAGAAATTGTAAAAGATTTTTCTGAGTACATGGAAGCACACAAAGATGAGATAATGGCGCTTAGCATTTTCTATAATCAGCCATATCGGCTTAGAGAGTTGACTTTCGAAATGGTTAGTGGTGTTCTTGAAAAATTGAAAATGGATAAACCTTTGCTTGCACCGCTGCATGTATGGCAGGCATACGAACAACTTGAAAAGGTGAGTGGGGAAAGTCCGAAGAGTGAGCTGGTTGCTCTTGTTTCCCTTCTCCGCAGGGTAACAGGTATTGATGATAAACTGACAGCATACGATAAAACAGTGGACATGAACTTCCAGAAATGGGTGTTTGAAAAACAAGCCGGAGCATTAAAGTTCAATGAAGAGCAGATGAACTGGCTGAGGATGATGAAAGAACATATTGCAACAAGTTTTCATATTGAAGTGGATGATCTGGACTACACGCCGTTTGATGCAGTCGGAGGACGTGGTAAAATGTTTCAGCTCTTTGGGACTGGAATGAACACGGTTATTAGTGAAATGAATGTGGCGGTGGCAGTATGAAACAGAAAATTGACCAGATTATCATGAAGCTTCGAGAAAATAAGCCGGTTCTTAAAGAGAAATATAAAGTCAAAACGCTCGGAGTTTTTGGCTCATACGTCAGAGGAGAACAAAAAGAGGGTAGTGATCTGGATATCCTTGTGGAATTTCAGGAACCAGTAGGTCTTTTCAAATTTATGGAACTTGAAGAATTCCTTGGGAAAAATACTGGGGTTAAAGTTGATCTTGTATCCAGGAAGGCTTTAAAACCAAGAATTGGCAAGTATATCCTTGAAGAGGTAATTAACGTATGAAAAAACGGGATTATGGAGATTTTGTTCAGGACATACTTGATTCTATAAACGATGTCGAAAATTTCATTGATGAAATGGAGTTCGAGGATTTTATAAATGATAAAAAGACTATTTATAGCGTGGTTCGCGCCATCGAAATAATCGGGGAAGCTGCCAAAAATATTCCTGAACAAATAAGAACGAAATATCCGGATGTCCCATGGAAAAATATGGCAGGTATGAGGGACAAGCTTATTCATGAATATTTTGGGGTTGATCTAGAAATTCTATGGGAAACTGCAAAGGACGATCTGCCTCGATTGAAAACTGCGGTTTCAAAAGTTTTTGAAGATATGGGGCAAAGTGAATGACCTTCTTGTTTATGGAAATCATGCAAAACGCCCAAAAACAAAATAGAACACGAATGACGCAGGGGGAGCTGGCATTATGATACAGAAAACTAATCTGAATGAAGTTGAAAGTATAATGAAGAAACTCAAAGAGAGTATGGCAATCCTTAGAGATAAATACAATGTTAAAAATCTGGAAATCTTTGGTTCTTATGTTCGGGGCGAACAGAAAATGAGAAGCGATTTAGATATTTTAGTTGAGTTCACTGAAACTATTGATTTATTCAAGTATATAGAACTTGAGAATTTTATGGGTGAAATACTTGGCGTTAAAGTTGATCTTGTGATGAAAGATACACTGAAGCCACGCGTAAAAGATAGAATATTGAATGAGGCTATACCAGTATGAAAAAGGAAATGGAACAGGCATGAACGGCAAAATGGAAATTTCATATTCCCACTGACCACGTCAGCATGAATGAGGCTGGAAAAGTGCTATATAAGCAACATAGAACACGGATTACACGGATTGGACGGATTTTCACGGATCCGTGCGCATCCGTGTCATCCGCGCAATCCGTGTTCAATCGCAATCCATCCGGAGCATCTGCGTTTATCTGCGTTCATCTGCGGTTAATATTTTATAGAGAGATGCAGAAAATTGGTTCAGGTATGGAGAGAATGAGAATTGTTTGCGATGAGCAGAATTGCCCCTATCCTGAGGTTGATTATACTGATACGCATTTTTATCTTAATTTCAAACCGAGCAGGGAATATTTGAAAATGTCGGAAGTGGAAAAGCCGAAAGTGGAGTGGGAAAACGAACTGAATGAAAGGCAGAAAAAGGCGATTGATTTTGTGAGGGAAAAAGGTAAGATAACGAATAGTGATTATAGAAATCTCTGCAATGTAGGCTGGGATACAGCTCATAGAGATTTGCATGAACTTGTAGAAAGGAATGTTCTCATACGGGAAGGTTCTGGCAGAGGAACATATTATCGGATGATTATCGGATGATTATCGGATGATTAAAGGTTCGAAATAAACTCAAATCCCAAATTCAAGATATTGCTAATAATTGCATAATAATATGGTTAGGTATATACAATGTTTAGCGAATTAACAGAATATAGGGGCGTCGTGAATCTTAGTGAGACTAAAAAAGCGCCGCCATCACGACGAGGAACAGGGATGCCACAGATAGGACGGATTTTCACGGATCTGTGCGCATCCGTGTCATCCGCGCAATCCGTGTTCCATAGCAATCCATACGGCGTATCTTCGTTTATCTGCGTTCATCTGTGGTTAAAATTTGATAAAGATAGGCAGGAGGCAGTATGAGTGAGGAGAAGCTGCTAGATGGATA
>JAUWPE010000006.1 GCA_030611765.1 Candidatus Cloacimonadota bacterium
AGTTGAAAACGCTATTATAAAAAAGAAGCTGAAGTCAAGTCTTTATCGGACTTGACTTAACAGCCGACCTGTTACTGTGTAGTACATTCAGGTACGAAAACGGAAGGCGGTTGAGTTAAGAACGATTTACGCAGGGCACAGTCAATCAATCCTTAAGTCAAGTCTCCGCAGGCGGATTCTTAACTCAAGTCTTGACTATCTGCATCTGCGAGGGACTGCGTTCAAATAATTTTAACCCGCAAAGGTTTTTTTAGCCCTATGTTTCTCCAACCAGCCAAATTTAGGATTGTTTATTCTTTCAAATTCTCCCATATAAGGTTTGATATCGATCACAGGAGTACCATCCAGCATATCTACATTTGTAAAAACAATTTCATTATAGTGCACTTGTTTCACTTTGACAACAGTCATACCAATATGGTTTGGACGGTGTGGACTTCGAATCGTAAACACTCCATGCTCTTTATCCTCCCAGGAAGGATGTCCTTTCATATGTGTTTCCTCACTTTTATGAAAATAGAACAGTACCACAAGGTGTGAAAATCCCTCAATATCCTTCATTGCTTCTTTGTATTTTTCTTCAATCTCAATGACTGCTTCAATATTGTCTCTCTGATATCCCTGTCCTGGAATATCCTTGAGATTTTTGTAGGGACTGTGAATTATTCCGATCGGTTTGATTTTTATTGACTGCATTTAAACATCCTTTCTGGTTTGGCATACTTTTTTGGAAAATTCTGAATTAGCACAAGTTTTCTGAAAAAATCAAAAATAGAATTTATGGTGTTCGTTAAAAAACTTGACTGTAATTTTCTAATATAAAGATATATACACAATAAACGCTGGAGGTTTATTTGTCAGTAAAGATTAGACTTAGAAGAATGGGTGCTCGTAATCAACCTTCCTACAGAGTGGTTGTTGTTGACTCCCGCAAGAAAAGAGATGGTGCATTCATCGAGAAAATTGGATATTATGATCCTAAACCGGAAGAATATCAGTATAAAATTGATCATGAACGAGCTTTGTATTGGCTTGAACAAGGTGCGATTCCTTCAGATACAGTAAGAAGTCTCTTAAAAAAAGAAGGTATTTTAAAGAAGTTTCACGAAAAAAAGTATGGCAAAGCAACATCTGAGGTTGTATCAGAACAATCTGACGTAGCCAATGATGAAATAGATATGAACGCTGACAACTCAGCAAAATAAAATCACCGCAGGAGGCGACCGATGAAAGAGTTAGTGGAATTCATTGCGAAAGCATTAGTTGATAACCCAGATGAAGTCAAAGTTACAGAAGTATCCGGCGAACGTGTAACTCTTTATGAATTGAGAGTTGGCGATGGCGAAGTTGGTAAAGTAATTGGCAAAGGCGGAAGAACTGCTAACGCTATGCGTACCATCCTAAATTCTGTCTCAACCAAGCATGGTAAAAGAGCAGAATTAGAAATCCTTGAATAACAATGTATGAATGGAAATTAACGATTTAATTTCCATCGGGGTTATTAAGAAAGTAATCGGGAATGGCGGAATAGTTTCTGCTATTTCCGATACTTTTTTTCCAGAATATTATCTTGCTATTCCTGAACTTTTTATTGTCTTCCCTGATGAAACCGTTCGCTTCGAAGCAATTGACACTATCGAACTGAAAAATGGAAAATATCTCATCAAATTTAAAGATATTAACTCAAAAAAGGAAGCTGAGCAAATGATCAATGCACAGATCATGATAGCAGAAGATATGCTTCCTCCATTGGAAGAGGACGAATATTATCCAGTTCAATTTATCGAATACGAAGTGCGAACAAAAGAAGGCGAAGTGATTGGAAATGTTGCTGATATTCTTTCAACTGCAGGTCAGGAAATCCTTATCATACTAAAAGATAACAAAGAAATCATGATCCCATTTTGCGACCCCTTTATCGAGGAAGTGGATCATGAACAAAAAATAATCATAATAAATCCAATTGAAGGTTTGCTCGATGCATATTGATGTTCTGACACTTTTCCCTGAAATGTTTGAGAGTCCGCTCTCTCATAGCATTGTAAAAAGAGCTATCGAAAGAGAAAAACTCTCGATCGAACTTATTGATTTTCGAGAATTTTCTCAGGACAAAAACAAACAGGTTGATGACTATCCTTTTGGGGGTGCTCCCGGTATGGTTCTCAAACCAGAACCAATTTTTGAAGCTGTTGATTTCCTGAAAGAAAAAAGAAAAGAATTGTTGGAAAAAAGTGAATTCCCGCTTATTTATTTAACGCCACAGGGTGAGACCTATACCCAGCAGATTGCCGAAGAACTCAGTCATAAAAAATATCTTGTGCTTTTATGCGGGCATTATAAAGATGTTGATTATCGCGTTCGTGAACATTTGGTAACACGAGAAATCTCGATCGGAAACTATGTGCTCTCCGGCGGTGAGCTTCCTGCAATGATCATTATTGATTCTCTTGCCCGTTTGCAGGAAGGTGTGCTCACCAATATTGAATCTGCATACAGTGACTCATTTCAGGGCAACACACTGGACGGTCCGTATTATACGCGTCCACGCGAATATCGAGGTTACAAAGTTCCTGATGTGTTACTCTCGGGTAATCATAAAATGATTGAAGAATGGCAAAAAAGTAAACGCAAAGAATTCACAGAAAAGGTGAAAGGAATTACCGATGTATGATAATCTATTTCTTGGACTGGTTCATCATCCTGTTTATAATAAAAATAAGGAGATCGTCACAACTTCTCTCACCAATCTCGATATTCATGATATTGCAAGAACCTGTAAAACTTATGGCATCAAAAACTATTTTCTAATTAATCCCGAGCAATCCCAGAAAGATATTTTCAATCGTTTAAAAGATTTTTGGCGAACAGGTCCCGGCAAACAATACAATATAAATCGTTTCGATGCTTTTAAACTCATTGAATTTGTGCCGGATATTGAAACTGCAAAGCAATGGATCAAGGACAGATACTCACAGGATCCTATTCTTATCACGACATCTGCCCGATTGGTGCATGGAAGTGTTTCCTATAAAGAGATGAGGAGGATCATAAACCGGTCTTTCCCGAAACTCATCCTTTTCGGAACCGGCTACGGCATGTCGGAAGAGCTGATCAATTCGAGTAATTTTCATATATTAAGAATTGAGGGTGCCGGTCCATATAATCATCTTTCCGTGCGAAGTGCAATTGCTATAACACTTGACAGGTTAATCGGTGACTACAAATAAAGACACTATTCTAAAATAATCATAATCAATAAATGAAAGTAATAATGAGGTTTTAATGGATATTTTATATAGAGTTGGACAAGACCAGATGAACAATAAACTGTCGGATTTCAATACCGGTGATACTGTGAAAGTTCACTACACGATCCGGGAGTTTGAAAAACCTCGTATTCAGATATTGCAAGGTATAGTGATCCAGAAAAAAGGTTCTGGGATCAATAAAACATTTACCGTTCGAAAAATCAGTCATGGTGTTGCAGTAGAGCGTATTTTCCCGCTTTTCTCACCATTGATCCAACAAATCGAAGTAATGCGTTATGGACGTGTCCGCCGTTCCAAACTTTTCTATCTGAGAAAACTCCGAAGTAAAAGCACAAAGGTTAAGCGAGGGAAAAAACCGACACCAAAGAATAAGGTTGAAAATACAGACAGCGAATAAAAGAGAGGTATGGCAACATAAGCGTACAAAATCATTTCTTTTTTTCCTAACATTTATTCACTTCGAATTCAAAAGATTCATGTTCTTTTCATAGCTCTAAGCTTTCTGAAAAATTATGCTTAAACGATTAGATTTCAGGAAAGAATATTGGCGATTCTTTGAACAGCTGATGTTCTCTGTCGCGATAGCCATCGGCTTTTTTGTGGCATATCAGCAATTCCATCCTAAATACATACCGCTTTTCAACGAATTCACAAAAATTTTTCTTTTCTATTTTGCATGTCTGAATATTCTAAAGATCTATTATAATCGCGGCAGTTTCTCTTACATAAAAAAGATATTCTTTGATCTCTGCGCGGTTGTAATCTCATTCATTTTTTATAATGATCTTATTGTTTTTCAGGTATATATAGTTCTTCGTCAAATAGTTATTCTTATTGATATGCTTGCATCTACAAAACCGGCAGTGAACCTATTTTCACGCTTCAGAAACCATCCTTCAAAAATTATTTTGCTAAGTTTTGGAATGATAATTCTGCTGGGCACAACCTTCTTGAGCTTACCTCTTGCTTCATCAAATGGAGAGAGCATTGGACTGATCAATGCTGGATTTACTGCAACTTCCGCAACCTGTGTAACCGGCTTGATAGTTCTCGATACAGGTGCTGATTTTTCATCTTTTGGACATACTATAATACTCATATTGATGCAGATCGGTGGACTCGGCATCATGACTTTTTCCACAGCACTTATCATGCTTTTTGGAAAACAGATCAGTCTGCGGGGACAATCACTGCTGCAAGGAGTGCTAGGAGAGGTGTCAAAGTACAGTATGATCAAACTGCTTCGAGCGATCATAGTCACAACTTTTATTTTTGAAGTGATCGGAGCAACGGTACTGTTCCTGAAATTCCGTCCCCTTGCTCATTTTGCTCCGCTTTCCAATTTTAATCTTCTCGGGCATTGTATGTTCCATTCTGTCTCTGCCTTTTGTAATGCAGGATTCTGTCTTTATCCTGACAGCTTTATGCGATTTCAGGGAAGTTGGAGCGTAAATCTTATAATTATGTCTCTCATAATCATTGGCGGGATCGGTTTTACTGTTATGCTCGATGTATTCAACAATGTGATCAGACGAAGACATATTCGTTTTTTATCATTGCATTCAAAAATTGTGATAATCACCACGATTGCTTTGATCGTGATAGGAAGCGTTTTAATCTTTGCTTTTGAGTATAATAATCAGTTGAATCAGTTGCCAATGAAGAATAGTATTCTGGCATCCACCTTCCAATCCGTTACGACGCGGACTGCAGGATTTAACACCCTTGATATTTCTAAGATGAGCTTTTCTTCAGTGATCCTGATGATCGTATTTATGTTTATTGGCGCTTCACCGGGTTCTACGGGTGGAGGTATTAAAACTACAAGTTTTGCGATTCTCGTTCTCTCGGTTTGGTCGATCATCCGACGTAGAGAAGATGTGGAGGTGTTCCACCGCTCTATCGCTTCGGAAAATACTAGAAAAGTGATGTCTCTCATTACAATTTCTGTCACAATTTTAGTTACTCTTATTCTCGTTTTATGTATTTCTGAAGCAAGCCAGGGGTTCAAATTCGAGCAGATCATATTTGAAGCTTTTTCCGCTTTTGGTACAGTGGGACTTTCTATGGGTATCACTCCACACTTGACATCCATTGGCAAACTTGCAATTATTGCGTTAATGTATTTGGGACGTGTTGGTCCTTTGACCATAGCGTTCGCTTTAAGTGAGAAAAAAATAAGTGTTCATTATCATTATCCTGATGAAAATATAGCTATCGGTTAAGAGATAAATTATTCGGAGGAACAATGGCTCAATTTGCCGTAATTGGTTTAGGAAGATTTGGTGTTACTATCGTAAAAACTCTTGTAAAAAAGGGTGCTGAAGTCATTGCAATAGACAATGATGAAAAAAAGGTCGAAGAGATCCGCAGCTTTGTAACTAATACCATATGCATGGATTCTACTGACGAGCAAGCGCTTCGTGCGATCGATATTGGCAATGTTGATGCGGTCGTTATCGCAATCGGCGAGAATATTGAAGTAAGCGTACTGACCGCTGCAATCCTTAGAAAGATCGGTGTAGGAAAGATCCTGGCAAAGGTGGATAGCGAACTCCATGCAAGAATTCTCTCTATCATGGGTGTTCAACGTACGATTTTCCCGGAGCAATATGTTGGAAGAGAGATAGCGAACCTTCTTATTTCACAACATATTTTTACTTATACTGAGATATCAAAAGAACACAGTGTTGTTGAGATCACCGTTCCCTCGTTCTTTGTAGGAAAAAGTCTGAAAGACCTCGATGTGAGAAATAAATATAATATCAGCATCATTGCAATAAAAAGCACGAAACCCACAGTTGATGAACAGGGAAATAATATCCTGCTTGAAGATACAAATGTGCTTCCCTCTGCTGATGATGTGCTTCACAAATCAGACAAAATAATCATAATCGGTAAAAATAATGATGTGGATGAATTGATCAAAATGGCTGAAAAACATAAGATCAAAGAATAATTTTTTGGAGTTTCCATGCATTTAACATTTCAGAGCAAATTTCGTATCATAGTTATTATTTTCCTTATTTTTGTTGTCATTAATGCTGCTTTTATTCTTTATAAATTAAATGATCCCATCCTTCCTGAAGTTATCAAAGATAGAATAATGACAGTCCAGTACATCTTTCTATTTATTGAATTGATCCTTGGTATTGTGCTTCTGTTCTACGTTCCAATGATACTACAGAATTCTTTCAAGCCTATTGAATCAGTCTTTGATGAGCTTAAAAGAGGTAAGTTCGACATCTCAATTCCGGAACAGTATCGCCATGGACCAATTGCAACTCTTACCAGTGCAACGAACACGATGATCACAAATCTGAAAAAGTTTGATAAAGAGAAAAAAAGCAAAATCCTGGAGTACGCTCACAGATTGAATGTTATTCTTGAAAATACTAATGATGGAATTATCATTACAAATGAAAAAGATGAGATCGTGATGATAGACAAACACGCTCAAAAACTTCTTGGACTGGCTTCTGTAGAAAATAATCCCCCATTTCTTGACTTTCACTATGAAGGTGAAGTCCTGAAATTTTTCCAAGAAGCGGTTTCCCAGAAAATGCTCATCTCAGAGCGGAAAATATATATACCGAAAATAAAAAAACATGTGACTTTTCATGTGGGCATAATCCACAACGAAGAGGGAATTGTGACAGGAATGGTCTTTGTCATAACAGGTATTGACCTAAAAAAATTATATGAATCTCCCAGTACTGAAGATGGAAAATCTAGATCAGAAGGATAGATTTGTTAGAGAACTCACCTTTGCAGTTCGCACAAAAGAAAGCATCAGGATTGATAAATACATAGCGAATTTAAATATAAACGAGCTCTACTCACGATCCTTTGTTGACCGTTTGTTGAAGAAAGGTTTTGTGACACTTGACGGAAAAGCTGTTAAGAAAAGCGAACATGTTCACATAAATCAGCTCATACACATAAAAATCCCACCACCTACCCAAAAGGACATTTTACCGGAAGATATTAAGCTTTCCTTTGTGTATGAAGACGAGCATCTTGCAATCATAGATAAACCTGCAGGCATGGTCGTACATCCTGCGCCCGGGCATTACCACGGCACACTTGTCAATGCAATCATGTACCACTTGAAGCAGCTTTCATCCCTTGATGTCCCTCTACGACCGGGCATCGTACATCGGCTTGATAAGGACACATCCGGTTTGATCATCGTAGCAAAGAATGATTTTGTTCATACAAAATTGAAGGAGCTCTTTATTAATCACCAGATCCAAAAAATCTATATTGCCTACACTATGGGAAATCTTTCAGCTTCTGAGGGGACAATTCGTACATTCTACGGTCGAAATCCTGCAAACACCAGAAAAATGGCAGTTCTTGATGAAGGAAAACTCGCAGTTACGCATTACGAAGTTATTGAAACCTATCCAGGTCTCGATATTACAAAGATTTTTTTAGAAACAGGAAGAACTCACCAGATTCGTGTCCATTTTTCGCATCTTATGCATCCTGTTATGGGTGATACAATGTACTCAACTAAAAAACAGATGATCAACCTCGTGCCGGAAAGAACTAAAAAAATCATGAGACATCTGTTATCGAACACACTAAGGCGACAGGCGCTTCATGCTCACCAATTGGAATTCATTCATCCCATTACAAAAAAGATGATCTTCGTTACCAGTCCCATTCCTCAGGATATGGATAATGTTTTGAAAATTATGAGAAAAAGCTTTTACGGATCTATCATCTAATGATAAGTCAATTTTGAAATGACGTAAATTGAATTTTAACAAAGTTTGAAACCTCATCCCCCGATGAAATACTTAGCAAGCTAAAATTCATGGGGTAAACTAACCTTCTCCTATCTGAGGAGAAGGCAATATAAGGAATGTCAAAATTCAATTACCATTTCCAATCGAAGCTTGATATGACACTAGTTTATTTGTAGAAATTTAGTGCATCTTTCTAATAAGAAATTAATTCATCAAGGTTCTGAGACCAACGATTCCAACCAATTAATAATAAAAATTATCTCTTTGAAGAATTAAGTGGGTAAGTTTTCAGTCAGTAATATCAAATATCCAACACGGAATATCCAATTTCCAAGTATTTTATATCGCTTTCACTCATTTTCTTTTTCGGGGTATCCGCCATTGGAGCATTTGAAAAGAAATATGCCTATCCTGCTTTTGCTTCACGTAGTTGTTCAGAAACTTTGATAATTCTAACCGCATAATGGTTATATGTGCCACATAATCAATATGATGTTCCTATAAATCGAACTTCTTTTGATTATTTTCAATATTCTTTTATTTCTTACTCATCTATTTTTTTCCTTCAGACTTGGATATTCCGTGTTGGATATTGGATATTCAGATTTAAAGTATTTAAACCCACCTGAAAATAAAGTAACCGAAAAATATTGCCAATCTCTTCACCGAAACCAAGTTTTGTAAAAAATTATTCAAGAAGGATAAATGGATAAAAAATTCTTCACTTCGAATAGAAAACAACTGTTTAAACTTTTGCCGGATAACAGTCTTGGTGTGTTCTCAGCAACTGTTTCAGACGCAGGTAGTTTGCCTGTAGATTTCGAGCAAAATGCTAACTTTTTTTATCTGACAGGATTGAGAATTGCTAATGCTCAAATTTTGCTTCATAAAAATAGGAAAACAAATCTCAGTATCCTTTTTATAGAAAGAAATATCCCAGAAATGGAAGTCTGGATCGGGAAAAAACTATCGAAAGAGGACGCAAAGAAAATTTCAGGAATTGAACATATATTTTTCATTGATGAATTCCCACGAATCCTTCACACGTATGCGATTTCCAGTGAAGTATGCTTCTATGATCATAAAGCGAATAAGATCGGAGCTAATTTAACAGATTCATTATTCCAGATCAAAGATATCACAACTCACTATCCGGCGCTCAAAATTCTGCATCCCGGACCCTTTATGACTATTCTTCGTTCTGTAAAAAAAGTTGATGAGATCACAAATATGAAAAAAGCGATCAGTATCACAAATGATGCCATACACAACCTCATTACTCATACTGAGCCCGGCATGATGGAATATGAATTGGAAGCTCATTTCCGTTATGAATGTATTCGAAATAATGCAAAACAGCTTGCCTTCTCCCCAATTATTGCAAGCGGTGAAAATGCGACAATTCTTCATTATGAAAAAAATGTCGGCAAAGTTTGTTCTGATGTTCTTGTTCTTGCTGATGTGGGAGCCAAATGGAATGAATATTGTGCTGATATTTCGCGAACCTACCCTGCAAACGGCACATTTACCAAACGCCAAAAGGAAGTATATCAAGCTGTTCTTGATGTGAATAAAGCTATCATCAAAAAGGTGAAACCCGGTATTACGTTGCGGGATTTGCAGGAAGAGACCGTTAAGCTTATAAAAAAAGCTCTTAAAAAATTAAACCTCATCAAAAAAGATGAAGAGTATAAAAAATATTATATGCATTCTGTTAGTCACCCACTTGGCTTGCAGGCACATGATCTTGTTGATCATGACAAAAAACTTGAAGCAGGAAATGTTATCACAGTCGAACCCGGTATTTACATTCCTGAAGAAAAGCTTGGTGTCCGTATCGAAGATGATATTCTTGTGACAAAAGACGGACATGAGAATCTTTCAAAAGATATACCAAAAGAGATTAACGATATCGAAAATATCATGAAAAAATAAGGAATATTATGAAAGAAATAGCAATTTATCCAGGCACCTTTGACCCGATCACAAACGGACATATAGACATCATCGAACGTGCTGCTGTAATATTTGAAAAGGTTATTATTGGAGTTGCAGAGGAAACCTATAAAGAATGTTTGTTCACTCTGGAAGAGCGAGTCGAGCTTGCAATAGAAGGAACAAAACACATCCCCAATGTGAAAGTCGAATTCTTTTCAGGACTCGCAGTCAATTTTGCAAGGGACAGAGACAGCTCGGTAATGATACGGGGACTTCGTGCAGTATCGGATTTTGAATATGAACTGCAAATCGCTCTTGCAAACAGAACACTTTCCGAAGATGTGGAAACTATTTTCCTAATCCCTCAAAGTAAATACCTCTATCTCAGCTCAAGTTTGGTAAAACAGATAATCAGTACCGGCGGATCGATCAAAGAATATGTACCTAAATCCATAAGCGAGAAAATAGCAGAAAAATTCAAAGGAATAGGATAAAATGAGTTATAAAAAAACAATTCTGGACAATGGAATTACTGTCCTGTCCGAACATATAGAACATGTACGCTCTATCTCCATTGGAGCGTGGATCAATGTCGGCTCCCGAGATGAGACTGTGCATAATCGTGGTATTGCTCATTTTCTTGAGCATATGCTGTTTAAAGGCACTGAATTCCGTTCAACAATTGAGATTGCGAATTATCTAGAATCACTCGGAGGATCGATAAATGCATTTACAAGTAAAGAATACACCTGTATTTTTGCACGATGCCTGGAAGAAAATCTTGAACAGAGTGTTGATCTTATCTCTGATCTGCTTCTTCACTCCACATTTCCTGATGAAGAACTACAAAAAGAAAAAGAAGTGGTCATAGATGAAATAAATGACATTCAAGATACTCCAGGCGATTTGATTTTTGATCTTTTCTATGAAAATTCATTTCCAGGCAATTCGCTTGGCTACCCGATTGTGGGGTATAAAGAGGAAATTGCTCGTTTTGAAAAAACTACCTGCACAGCTTTTATGTCCGAAAATTATAAGCCGGACCGTTTTATTATCTCAGCATCAGGTTATATCGACCATCAAAAGCTGGTTCGTTTCGTGGAAAAATATTTCAATTTTGGTAAATCTATCCCGACCCCTTCAGACCGAGCATTGAGTTCGCCTCCATCAATAAAAAAATATACGCATGAATATACCAAAAATGCGAATCATCAATGCCATATATGTATTGGAACTCGCACCTTTTCCTATACTGATGAAGACCGCTATACACTTCTTGCGCTGAATGCAATTCTTTCTGGAGGGATGAGTTCCCGGCTTTTTCAAAATATTCGAGAGAAACACGGGATTTCCTATGACATCGGTTCATTTGTGGACTTCTTTCACGATACCGGCTGTATAGGTATTTATGCTGCAACAAAACCCAAAAACAGCAAGAAAAGTATTGATTTGATCCACAAAGAGATCCGGTCTATCATGGAGAAACCTGTTGCCGAAACTGAACTTGAACGTATAAAAGCATTGCTCAAATCAAGTATATTGATCGGACTTGAGAGTACTTCTGCACGGATGAATCGGCTTGCCAAGCAGTACATTTACATCAAGGAGATATATCCAATAGACAGAGTGATCGCTCAGGTTGAGAACATCAAATCTGCGGATATTCAGCGTGTAGCCCAAAGAATATTTGATAAAGAAATTTTTGTTACAACCATTCTGAAACCTACGGAGAAAGAATAATAAAGTAGTGTGTGAATCATGGATATTGTAATAAATGACATCCATCGAATCGACGTTATCAATGAGGTAATAGATAAAGTCAGTGTAGGAATTAAAGGTGGCATTATTACTCAGATTTCAGATAAACCCTTGCAAGGAAATATCATTATTGACGGCACTAATAAATATCTCACTCCAGCATTTTTTGATGCTCATTTCCATGTTGAAAGTACAAATCTAACGCCGGTTAATTTCGCTGAAGCTGTAATACCTAATGGTACTTCTGCTATCGTAGCAGATTGCCATGAGATCTGCAATGTTGCCGGCATGAAGGGTTTTCATTATTTCAGACAAGCATGTCATCAGGCTCGTATGAAGATATTTCTCACTGCTCCCTCCTGTGTGCCTGCAAGTCACTTTGGCACAAATGGAGCTACTCTTGGAGTTCCGGAAATAAAGGAGATGCTCTCTTATGACGATGTTGTTGCACTGGGAGAAATGATGAATTTCCCGGGTGTTATCAACCGAGACCCTGAAGTAATGGCAAAGATCAAAATTACACATGACATGGGAAAGATCGTTAACGGTCATGCGACTGGGCTTCGTGGAGAGGATTTGCGAAAATACATCTCAGCAGGTATTTATGATGACCACGAATCTCTAACTTTGCCGGAGATGAAAGAAAAATTATCTCTTGGTATGAAAATATTTCTGCGAGAAGGTTCGGCAGAAACCGTGCCTGATGATTGCTACTCTCTTCTCAAAACAGAAAAAAATTATGTAATGTTCTGTGCAGATGACAAATTGGTAACTGATATCCTAAAACAGGGACATATAAATTTCAACATCCGAAAAGCAGTAAAACTCGGCATAGATCCGGTTAGGGCAGTGCGAGCCGGTTCATACAACACAGCTCAGCATTATAATATGCAAGATCGCGGTTGTATTGAAGTGAATAAAATTGCTGATGTACTTATCCTCCCTGATCTTGTAACTTTTGAACCCGAAATGGTTATTTTAAACGGTGCTGTTGCATATCATAAAAACAAACCATCTCTCCCCGTACAAATTTATCCCGTTCCTGATTCCATTATGCACTCCATACAAACAAAACCAATTAAGGCAATTCCTACGATCCCTCAGAAATATTACGGGCATGTGATTGAAGTTGAAGACGGGACGGTCTATACTAAAAACCTTAAACAAGATGTGAAAGAAGAAATTTCAATCAAACAGGATATTCATAAATTAGTAATTGTTGAGCGCTATGGAAAAACAAGCAATATTTCTGCATGTCATGTGCATGGTTTTGGCTTGAAAAAGGGAGCTCTTGGTTCCACTGTAGCCCACGATTGCCATAATATCATTGTTGTCGGTACGAATGATGAAGATATTTTGACCGCAGTTAATCAGCTTATTGGACATCAGGGCGGATTATGTGCTATAAACGGCGCAGATATTACATTTGATGAACTCCATGTAGGTGGTTTGATGAGCACAAAAGATCCTGTTGATACTGCTGAGAACCATGATCTTGTACGCAATAAAGCAGCTGAATTCGGTTGTAAACTTCACTCCCCTATGAGTACACTTTCATTCCTTGCATTAGAAGTTATACCTGTACTAAAATTAAGCGATCAGGGATTGTTCGATGTAACGAATTTTGCGTTTGTTTGATACCTATAAATTAATCTGATATAATTCGCTTTCGAATAATTTACTCTTCTACCTCATCCAACATTTCCGTATATCTCAATCCGGTATATTTCCAATCATCCGGTAAATTATGCTTTGAGTAATTGTACAAAGTGTATTTTATATGATTATCAAGATCTCTTTTATTTCTAATTATGTGATCATAAAAGGATTTCTGCCAAGAGAATTTTGGTATATCATGATTATCACCAAACTTTGAAACAAAATCACTTCGAAAACCCGCAACCTGTTCATCGAATTCGTGCATCCGAAGGCGATATTGGCCAATTTCGCCTTCGGGGTACAAAATTCTCTCCGTACCTTCGTGCGTAAATTTTTTCAAATCATACTCATTATATCCCAAAATAACATTAATATTTCTTGATGTATGACGTTTGAAAAACTGCATCACCTTCGAATAATTCGCAATCTTATTATCGGGTTTTATCAAAATATGAAAATGGTCATAATTCAAGCAAAATGCAAATAATTGTGCATTCGTTTTGATTTTCATTAACTTTATTTCTTCAATCCATAAATCACATAATATTTTGTTTATGAAAAATGGATAGCTTCCTCTTACATTGCATGTAATAAAATAGATGTATTCACCATAAATTCTCTTCTGACTATTGCGATGCATCAATATCTTTCCTCTATACTACAAATCCTCATCCATTCTTTCATCAATAACTAAACAACTTCTCCCTCTTTAAATAAAACCTATTATACTTTTCTTTCAATTCACTATTTTTCTCATCATCGAGATTGTAATCATTTTGGATAATTTCAAATGCCAATCTTCTCGCATCTTCCAAAATTGGTCTGTCGCGAACAATATTTGCAATACGAAATGCAGGCAGACCCGACTGCTTTGTTCCGAAAAACTCACCAGGTCCCCGAAGCTCAAGATCGACCTCAGAAATGCGGAATCCGTCATTGGTCTCTTTCAATGTATTGAGACGTATCATTGCTCCTTCACTGATTGGTTCGTAGGCAACAAGTACACAGTAAGATTTATGAGCACCTCTGCCGACGCGCCCTCTCAACTGATGAAGTTGTGACAGTCCGAAACGCTCTGCATGCTCGATCATCATAATTGTCGCATTGGGTACATCAATTCCCACTTCAATAACTGTTGTAGAGACCAGCACATCTATCTTGTGCTCCTTAAAGGCATGCATGATCTCGTCTTTTTCCTGATTAGACATTCTTCCATGTAGAAGTCTCACATGATAATTCTTGAAGACACCATTCTGCAATTCTTTATAGGTGTTAGTCGCATCCGCCAGCTGGCGGATCGATTTTTCAGACTCCTCAATCAGTGGGCAAACTACATATACCTGACGTCCGGCTCTAAGTTGCTTGATGATAAAATCATAGACTTGTGATTTTTTATCAGCAGATATCCAATTTGTATAAATCTCTTTCTTGAAAGGAGGTAACTCATCAATCACACTTACATCGAGATCTCCATAAACGGTTAGAGCAAGAGAGCGAGGAATGGGTGTGGCGCTCATGATCAATTTGTCCGGTGTTTGTGCCTTTTGAGTTAATGAAAGCCGTTGCATAACCCCGAATCGGTGCTGTTCATCGATCACGATCATACCGAGTTTATGAAAATTAACATCTTCCTGAATAAGCGCGTGTGTGCCGATTACAATATTCACATCACCGCTTTCGATTGCTGCTTTGATGTCTTTTTTTCCTGCATAAGTACCACCGAGTAAAAGCTCTACACGCAAACCAAAATTCTCGAGGAATTCTTTCAATGAGAAATAGTGCTGGGTTGCGAGTATTTCTGTCGGCGCCATGATCGCTGCCTGAAAGCCATTTTCGATCGCCAGAAGCATCGCAAAAATCGAAATTATTGTCTTTCCTGATCCCACATCCCCTTGCAGTAATCTATTCATCTGATGAGGAGATCTCATATCTTCAACGATCTCGTTGAGCACACGTTTCTGAGCATTTGTAAGTGTAAAAGGAAGCGTTTTTTTTAATTTGGTAGTATAGGTTTTTTTCAACTCCATAGAATAACCGGAAGCTTTATGCCAGTTCACTTTCTTTCGTGCAAGCATCAGCTCGAGAAAAAACAGCTCTTCAAATACAAACCTTTTACGTGAAGCAGCAACATCCTCATTAGAATCAGGAATATGTATCTTATACAGAGCTTGGTTCAATGGTAAAAGGTGCTTGGTCTTTCTTATATGTGCAGGTAGGGTTTCATCAAGTAAAAGTTCTTGAGATAAAACGGTTCGAATGATTTTTCGTAACACCTTATCAGAGATTCCCTCGGTTAGATGATACAAAGGGAGAATATCCTGCTCGACCCAAAAGCTTTTCTTTTCTTTATCCGCCAGCTGGCGGATCTCAAAATCAGGATGGATCATACATAATTTGTTATAATAGTACTGAATTTTCCCAAGTATGTAAATCTCTTTACCAACTTCAAACTGTTTGATAAGCCACTGCGTGGGACGGAACCACATTAAGGTGAGATAGCCGGTTCCATCAGAAATAAATACGCGGAATTGCTGCTTTTGAAATCTGTTCCCTTTTGTGTCAAAGCCGGTTATACGCCCCTTTACACTTGCCATATCATTGATCTTCAGGTCTGCGATACACTTGTCAGAAATTTTATTAAGGTAATCTCTTGGAAAATAAAAGAGCAAGTCTTTGACTCTTTTTACACCTAATTTATTGAGAAGGTTCGCCCTTTTTGGTCCGACACCCGGAACAAATTGTATACTATCATGCAACTGGAATGCCACTATTACTCCGATTGCACATTAGCGGATTATTGCAAATTTTCCGTTCAGATAAGTCTTGTCCGATTTAGAAGAAAGAACAAAAAAATAAATACCGCTCGCAACGTCCTTTCCACTATTTTTAGCATCCCAGAAAAATCTGAAATGATCTGACTCTTCAAGTTCTGCAACTAATTCGCCAGCGAGATTGTAGATATAGAGCATATTTTCGCCAGTTGGAAGTTTCGCATAAGGTCTGGACTCAAAATAGATACAGGAATGTTCAGCAGGTTTGAATGGATTTGGGTAGATCACCACATCATCGATGCTGCCTGTTCCTTGCCCGTTATTGATCTGAGCTCCGATATTAAACGAACACATTCCTTCAGCAGTTCCTACAAATAGCTCGCCTGTATAAATATTATGAGCAAAAGAGAGCACAATATCGCTTGGAAGGGATGAATTTTCAGTAGTAAAATTTGTGAAGTAATAGTTATCTTCATCAAGCATGGAGATACCGCCGCCATTAGTTGCTATCCATTTGCGGTTGTGCTGATCGACATAGACTTGATTAACCTGACAGGATTTACCTGCCCCCATTCGTGATTCCGGATTCCCCTCTTCATCATACCAGTAATAATAGTAATTAACCCACTCGATGCCATTCCAGCGGTATATTTTCACGTCTTCCATAAGACCGTTTGTATATCGGAACCATTCCTCCCAGTGAAAATCATATATATATAATCCATCCAAACATGCTGCAAAAAAATAGTCCACATAGTCGTCTGAACCCTGCACATCGAAATTATAACAACTTAGACCGTCGGCACCAGAGAAGCTATTCCAATATTGTGTACTATCATTTTGTGGGAAACCTGGACCATTCCAATACTGAATTCCTGTATAATAACAACCAAACCACACATTGTCCCCTAAAATCTTCATAGCCAACATATCAGCCTCCTCACCATCATACAACTTATCTGGTATAAATGTAGTGTAAGTACTATTCGGTCTTAAAATTGCCATCCCTCCCGGGTTTGCAGCGTAACCTCCTATCCATATATTCCCATCTTCATCGCATTCCAAAATCGAAATCGATGAACTCATTATCCAATCGAAATCATTGCTTTTATAAATTTTCCAACTATTTTCTGAGGTATTGAGAACAGATATCGTTTTACCCCCCCCCCAATGACCAAACCACATATTGTCTGATTCATCCTGACACATTGAGTAAACAGTATTATTACCTATTCCAGAATTTTTTGTATCGTAATTTATCCACTGCGAACCGTCGAATTTTGATACACCTTTCTTACTGGCAGGCGAAAGATTTATTCTGCTGAATCCGCACCACAAATCATTATTGTTATCAAACATCATATCGGCTACAATATTCGAATTAATGCAGTTTTGCTTATAATGATGCCATACATCATTTCTATAGCAGTATAATCCTTCTCCCCAGCTACTTATCCAAACACTCCCTTCGTTATCAATTATCACATCGGAAATTTGGTTAAACAAAGAGTCTTCTTCATTCCATATTTGATAATCTTCAGTATTCAGTATATTATATCTGCCAATTCCATTTGCATAATTATAAATTTGATCTGTTTCATTCCACATTCCAAATCCAACCCATACTGTAGAGTCGTTAGCAGCCATAATGGAAGATATTTTTAACGATGGTAGATGATTTACATATTTTGTAAACTCTAAGGAATCTGAATATATGTTATCAATCATTCCGAATCCCTCTTCAGTTCCAAAATAAATTCTTCCATTGTAAAAATCAATGTCTGTAATACCTGTATTACCGAAAGGATAGCATGAAGTAGTATTATTGATATGCTTCCACCAACCATCTACAACCAGCATCGAGTCATAGTCTATTACAGCATAGTCAATTCCTTCGTTTGTGCCCACCCAAACCCTATTTGAATCATCAAAAGTAATTGTATTCACATAACTATTGGATAGCCACCTTGGAGCATTAAAAGTCTTAATAAACTGTATTTTTTCTTCCAAAATTTCGAACATTATAAGACCCTGATCTGTCCCTGCAAAAATAAAATCATCATAATCATCTATATCATTAATATAATCACAGTCAACTCCCTGATTCTCTTGATAGGGTTTAAGAAATTTACCATCTTGATACCGTGAAATACCTTCAAGAGATGTGCCAAACCAAAACTCATTAACATCGGCGATATAATGAACCGATCGTACGTTATTTTTGCCTAATCCATCGCTTTTTACCAATGTTGAAAAGGTGAAGTTTGTCTTATCGAGGAGACTGATTCCTCCCCATGTTGCAGCTATGACAGAGTCTCCCTTGCAAAGTATCTGATGAATATGAGTGGTGTTGGTATAGGTTTTCCAACCTGTCAAGTATATGTCTTCTGCCTGATAACCATAAATATAAATTGTATAAAAAATAAGTAATAAAACTAAAAACCCCTTTTTCATTATAAATCCTTTTTTTGTTACTGTCATTAGTTATTTCCTAGCACTATAATAATATTTTTATTTGAAATTAATGTATTTTGACTCATAATATTTTCATATTTTGCTGTCATTTAAAAAAATCTCTTTTAATAATATTATAAAAAATTATAAAAATAATTGAGCCTAAAATAAATAAAAGACAGACAAGAAGCTTTTTATCAACCATTAAGAATCCCATAGAAATAATACCAAATAAAAAAGTCAAAAAATATCCTATAAAGACGACTGTCTTATAGGGTAATCCTATATCCAGCATTTTGTGATGAAGATGATTTTTGTCTGCTTGAAAGATACCATTAGAAGATTTCAATCTACGAATAATTGCCAAAATCGTATCAATTAATGGGAGGAACAACACAATTATTGGAATTAGCATTGTCATTGCAGTTGTGCCCTTGAACTGTATATTACCTGCTACTGATATTGCTGCGATATTAAATCCCAGATACAGACTACCCGTATCTCCTAAAAATATTTTTGCAGGATGAAAATTGTATTTTAGAAAAGCCAAACAACTCCCAAAAATTGAAAAAGCGAAATAAGCAATAAAAATGTTACAACAAACTATGCTAGCTATACCTAATATTAGTGCCACGATTGCAGCGATACCAGTGGCTAATCCGTCAAGCCCATCAATTAAATTTATTGAATTAATTATAAGCAGAAACCAAATTATTGTGAGAGGAATAGAGAAAACTCCAACATTTACTGATGGACCAAAAGGATTAGTAATTAACCTAATTTTGAAACCGAGAATGATCATAAATAAAACAATGATAATCTCTATAATTATTTTTTCCCAAGGACGTAAATTATAAATATCATCCAATAAACCTAAAACAATTATGAAAAATCCCCCGCAAATCAATCCCATGAAAAGATTATTGAACTCCTGAAATCCAAATAAAACTAAAAAAAATTGGCTGACAACTAATCCAATAAAAAGCGAAATTCCACCACTCTTTGGGGTTGGAACTTGATGAATACTTCTTTCTCTTGGGTAATCAATTATACCAAATTTTTTGGAAAGTCTACAATTTATAGGTACCATAAAATAGGCAACCAAGAATGAAAGCAGAAATACTCCAAAATAAATCATAATTTTACTCATATAAACTAATATATAAATTATTATAGCTATCCGAAAATTTTTTCAAGGAAAAATTTTTTTTCACGAGCATAAGACTTTTTTTACCCATTTCATTTCTTATCTGATCATGTGTAGATAACCATAAAATCTTTTGAGTAAGTAAAGTTTTATCGCCAATTTTTATGAGATAACCGTTATAACCATCTACCACAAGCTCATTATTCCCATTTATATCCGATGCAATTATCGGCAAGCCAGCTGACATCGCTTCGAGAATAGAAAGGGACAATCCTTCCCATCGTGAGTACAAAACATAAATATCAAATAATGAAAGCCAATCTCTAACATTTGTTGTCCATCCTGGAAGCAATATTCTAGAATTTAGATTTTTCTCTTGAATTAATTTTTCAGCATCATTCCATAATTCACCATCTCCAAGAAATACAAATTTGATTTTATTACTTTTTTCAACGATTTCGATGGCAATTTTAATCAAGTTGATAATATTTTTTTGTTCAGAAAATCTGCAAACCGAACCGAAAATTATATCATCCTTATGAAATCCTAATTCCTCTCTATGAATGTATGTTCGTGAAGTAACTATATCGATCCCATTATATATGGTCAAAATTTTTCTTTCGGGAATTATATGATCTTTAATGGCAAGTTCTCGTTCAGAACGATTGACCGAAATTGTCATATCACAAAAGAGACTGGCGATTCTTTCTAACATTTTATAGAAATTTTGCTTTACTTTTCTTTGGAAAGGATTGAAAGGGAAACCATGAATTGTATGGATGACAACAGGAATACCAGCTATTCTGGCAGCGATTCTACCAAGGAAACCCGTTTTAGAAGAATGGGTATGGACAATATCAAATTTACCGCTATGGCAGATCTTATAAATTTTAAAAAAAATAATAATATCGTACAAGTTTATCTCTCGAATCAAACCATGTAATGGATAATGCTTTATGCCCATATTCTTCAGTTTTTTAATTAATAAACCATAAGGTGCTGAAATAACTGAAAATTCAAATTGCTCCGAATTTGCATTCTCCATGATATCTATCATCACATTCTGTACTCCCGATAATAAAGGCAATAACTGGATATGTAGAATTTTAATACTTCTTTTATCAGACATTTTTTTCATTGATATAGAATACCATTTTCATTAATACTATCTTCTTTAAAGGTAAGCATATCGTTTCTCATGAATGGTTTCCCATCCCTATAAATAATTCTGTATTTTTGTTTTTTTAATTCTGGCTTTAGCAGTTCTGGGTAATCACCGTATTTTCCGACTTTATATTTTTGCAAAAAAGGTTGCTGTTCGAGAAAGATCTTCTGCATGATATCCTTTAAATTTTCCACTCCCCAAACTTCTTTAGCTTTCGCACTAATAAAATCTATTATTCTATCTGCTTTTCTTCTCTTTTTGCAACGAACCCATGAAAGCCAGTAATATCTATAGAGTAGTCTTTCAATTGATTTTGCATTTCCAATATGAACAAAATATATGTCGTAAATTCTTTTCACACGATAAAAAATTGGAACCTTCAACACTTCATACACTCCTCTTTTTACATACCTAAGAGAAGGGTGAAATGTATGCACATAACCTTCGGAATGGAGATCACGACCTTTTCTAACATGAAACAGGTCGTAAGAAAAATTAATAACAACAGGATAAATATGATAGAAATTATGTTTGTCCAAAGACAACAAATATTTTCGCAATCTGATAATATTCCGTTCCCCTGAAGTATATGCTATAAAATCACCATCCCAACGAACAATCCATCTATAAGAAGTTAGCGCCAAAGCTCGGTTGCTGATTTTACAAATATCATGAGATGAATTTTTTTCAATAATAACTCTGAATGGAAGAACAGGCACTACTTTTTCTATTTCCCGAATCGTGTTGTCCGTTGAGCCGTTATCAATAATAACAACTTCATCCGCAAAATTGCTTAGAGATTTGAGTGACATACCTATCCAAGCTTCTTCATTTTTGACTCTCATCATCACGCTGATTCCATGCTTGCGAGATGGAATTTTTTGAAAGCAGGAAAATAATTTTGTTGCTTTTGATAAAATATAAATAATATTTTGTTTGAGCGTGAATTTATATTTCATGTCTATTGATTTTCTTCTGTAAAAACGTTATAAATTTTTCTGTTTGATACTCTCTGCTATATACTTGATCGATCTTGTACATATTTTTCTGTCCAGTAAATATTTCATTGCAAAGTTTTATAAAATTTGTTTTAATATGCGCAATATCCTCCATGGGACATATTATAGTATGACCGTAATATTTTAAAATCTCTGTGGTTTCACCATCCTGTGGAACCATGGCTAATATCTCCTTTCGCGAACGCAAATATTCAAAAAGTTTTCCAGGGATAACTCCATTTCCTTTGTAGCTTGCTACGAATAGAATCATCACATCTGCTGACAGCATTTTTTCAATTACTTTTTTATGGGAAAGTTGTGGTAAAATATTAATTATTTCTCGTGCCCTGCAATTTTTCAATAATTGTGTAACCTCATAAAAATAATTTCCTACAAATGTAACTCTGACATTATCAGGCAAGGAATTCTCTGAATGCAACTCATCCAAGGCAGAAATAAAATATCTTGGAGATTGAAGTCCATAAAACCCACCCATGTAAAAAAATTCAATTGCACTTTTTTTTGCTTTCTTAGGCAGTATAGCTGGAAAATCTCTTTCATCCCATGCATTATACATGACATGTATTTTTCGTTTTAAATTATCTCCAAACTCAGCAGAGAGATTGTCTTTAAGTCGCTTGCTGTTTACAGAAATAGCATCTGACCATTTTAAAATTTTCCTTTCCCAGCTTTGTGCAAATTTTTTATGAAATATAGAGAGAAAACTCATATAAGGATGAAGTGTCCATGCATCACGATAATCAATAACAAGCGGTATATCGCGTCTCTTACTAACAAGATAAGCAACAACTGCAGAAGTATAAGGACCAATCGTTGCCATAACTGCGTCATAGCGAGTTTTGGAACATAATTTCACACCTTGTTTATACGCAAAGGGTAACCAGCCAATTTTATCATCAATTGGAAATAATTTTCTAATAATCCTCTTATATTTCTCAGGAGTTTGAAAATATATCTTTTCTTCCTTAAGATTCGGTTTCCTTTTCAACCAATGCATAAAAGACATTAAATCCCAGGATCTCACACGATGCACAGAATTTTCCAAGCATTTTCTCAGCATACCTCTATCGTGGGAATGGAACAATATATCTTTTACTGAAATAACATCAACATCCCAGCCATTTTCACGGAAGTAATACACCATTTTACAGGGTCTTTGTACTCCGGGACCACCTAACGGAGGGTAAAAATAGCTAAATAATAACAATCGCATTGGTTTTCTCAAAATTTTAATATTTTTGTATAAACAGCTTTTTTATTAATATCTTGTCATTACTTTTTACAATATACTTGAAAATCATACAAGATATTAAGAAAATAATCACTAATTTAACAGTAAAAATCACCCACGTTACGGGTAAAAGACACGTAATATATGACATAGTAATCAGGCATAATAAAACGATAAACGCATACTCAATCTTATACTTAACTGGAAATACTTTCTTTGAAGAATAGTAATTAAAAACTACTATAATTAAATAAGCAATAATGGAAGCATATCCAGCGCCATTTACTCCGAACGTCGGAATAAGAAAAAAATTGAGAATCAAATTTGAAACAGCACCGATAGCAACTGCTGTAGTAATATTCATTGCCTTGTGTTTCATATACAAGCCAAGATTAATTATACTGTATATGCCAAGCAGGAAATTAGATGCAACACCGAAGATCACTAATTTCGCAGCGCTGAAATATGTTTTATCAATAACAAGCCGGAAAATCTCCGGCGTGAAAATCACAATAATCATTCCTATAAAGCCGCCAAAAAGTACGTAATAATTAAATATTTTTTTAAAGACCTTTTTTGTACTGTTAGAATCCTTTAGCTTCATCGCATAAGGAAAGAAAACAAGACTTACCAAAGAATTAACAATCGTAATTATCATTCCCATTTTGTATCCTACTGCATAGATTCCCACATCATATAGAGAGTTTGGTGAAAAATAAGTGAGCATCCATCTGTCGGAAAGTCTTAAAGATATCATTGCAAGAGTAGCAGGTATCATTATTATACCAAACGCAAGAAGTCTTTTTATAAGGGAAAGAGAAAAATAACTTTTGTTTTCTTGTATGCAAGATAATCTATTTAATATTTTTCTGATAGAGATCAAACCGCATAAAGCTGAAACAAATGAAGAAATTGCAAGAAAAATAAATACTCTTTCAATTGAAAATCCTTCAATAAATATGCACGACAAAACAAATAAAAAAAATATTGTGTTCTTTATAATCCCGATTTTAAAATATGATGATGATTTCTCCATTATATTAAGAATACTTAGCGTCAATCCCAAAAGTACATCACAAAAAAGGACGATAGAAATAGGAATAAAAAGATGAGAATATTTGCTTGTTCTTAATACAAAAATCGAAAGTTCATGACGAAATAAAATTACGAGCAGGGACAATACAATTCCTACAAAAATAATCGTAATAAAAATCGATGAAATATAAGTAAAATGATATTCATCTGTTTTTTTATAATAGAAATAAGAAAAAACTGTTTGTTGCTGTCCCAGCATATAGACTAGACTAGCAAAGGACGTAAAAACAAGCAGATTGGTATAAATAGCATATTCTTCAGGAATCAACCACTTGGTAAATAGTGGCAATAACATCAATAGAAGAAGTTTATTGAAGAATGTATTTGCAGAATACTCTAAAATTTTCTTTAGATATTTACTCATTTCCTAAAACTTTATTATACATATCCACTGTTTTTTCAGCAATTATTTTCCAAACAAATCTACTTAAAATATGCTCTTTAAGCTGTTTGTTTTTCTTTTTATTCAAAGATTTTACGATTCCTCTTTTTATGGAATCAACTGAATGAGGCTCTGCATATTCTGCAAATTCCTCGAAATACTCTCTCGTTCCGCCATAAGGAGTGATGACTACATTTGCACCTGCAAGTCCTGCTTCCAACGCTGCTCGCCCCGGTGTTTCGTAGCGAGTGGGCAGAATAAAGGTATGACAAGCTGCATATGCAGATGCGAAAAGCGGATCGTCGTGTTTGAGCCATTCAATATGAGTAATATTCTTGGATTTTTCGATTTCCTCTCTACATGCTGCACCCTCTTCATTATTAAGAATATCAGCAATAATCACAGAAGGATGGTCGATCTTCTGCAGTGCTTTGATGATATTGAGACCGTTCTTTCTAATTGGTCCGAGATGACCCACATATAAAATAAAATCCTTAAGCCCGTATTTCTTCTCAAAAAGCGAAGGATCTGCATGGGCGAACCGTTCCTCGACTCCATTGTGTATGACTTCAATCTTCTCTCTTTTTACACCAAGTGCTCCACATAGAAGATTTCCTTCATCACGAGTGTTCGGCAAGACTATTTCTGCATTATTACAAATATATTCTGTAAAAAAATAATCGGAATAGGTTCGTTTAAATATCTTTCTGAAAGGCGCTTCAAACATTCTGTACAGATGTATCTTTTGAGCTGAATGGTTGCTGTAGAAGATTGGATTCACTACGTATTTTGCACCATATAATTGTAAATTAAGCGCAAGAGGATAGGTATGAATGTTTGCATTGAAAATGTGCACAATATCTTCATCGGTAAATTTTAAATCATAGTCCCACATATCGAACAAGTGAACGTCTATACCTAATTTTTTCAGTTCATCTTTCAGACATAGGATTTTATAGGTGGGTCCTCCCCGATTGATCATCAAAGTTTGGTAGCTTGCCAGGAAAATTCTCATTGTTTCTTCTTTGCTTTTCTTTGTTCGTAATTATTGAGCGAATCTCTCCAATGATATTGTCTCATTGATTTCTTTTCATTAAATCTAAGAGGTTGTCTTTTGTTAAAGGATAATTCATTAATCTTATAATATACATTTGAATGAATGATCGCAGAGCCCTTTTGAGAGTCAAGTAATCGAAAAGTAACATCACTATCATTATCATCAGTAACTGCTATCCCTCCATTACAAAATTCATAAGAAAAATTTTTATCGTTCCTTGTACTCCACCATTTAGCAAATTCGTGCATAGTTGGATTCCAATGCCTTTTTGTTTGAATGTATGCAAAGACCTCTTCCCACACATTCAGCTTTTTATGATGAGGATGATGATATAGAATAACAGGCATATTTCTGGAGAATTTATAGTCTATAATCGATTTGTAGTATTGTACCATTTCCTGATCTGTGAAATGAGCTCTTCGTAATCTTCCAACACTGACGGGATGAATTGGGATCTGCATAACAGATGAAAAGTGATCATCAAAATATGGATAGAACGGCAGGTCATCATAATCAAGTGCAAATTCTGATGAGTATTCAAAACCAAGATCCTCCAGCACTTTTCCGAGGGCTTCATTCCACTCGCCAAAGGGAGCAGCAAACCCATTTAAAGAAATATCATACTGTTTCAATTTTTCTTGAGCACAAAGGATATTATTAAAATTTTCATTATAAGAATCATAAACTTTATGCCGTTCACAATGAAGAGCGATCTCATGTTGAGTGAATGACGGATATACTTCTGAAAGCATTTTTTCATCATTTGTATCAACAAACCAGGTAGCATTAATCCCATATTTTTCGCAAAGAGCATACAGGTTTTTTGCATCCTCTGCAGAGCAGAAATCCGTATCAATACGAAAGATAAAGACATTTTTATTTCCTGATGGATAATACCATTTTTGGATGAGAGGTTTATTCAACTCTAAAAAACAATGTTGTACCATCTGGAAAACAATCTCTCTGATCTTGCCTTTGCTCACCTTTGAGACAACTTCGGATGGAAGTTCCTTTCTTTCTGCATAGAAGCGTTTTCGAATTGAACTCTGTTTGAGGATCAGTTCATTTATAGAAAATGGAAGAATTACTACATTTCCACCATTTCCGGAATATTCATAAATACAGCACGTATCATCCAAATTTATTAATGAATTATTTTGGGGAATACTGAATCGAGTATAAAAATCAACAAGACCTACTTGTGAAAACAAAGAATTTTCTTTTGGGATTCTATATGATATATTCTTTCTAAGAAATCCAAGATCAAGCAGTTCAGAAAATGTGTCTTTATCTGTGATGACCATTCCTGCTTTTTCGAGATACTCCTCGATAAGTTGCTTTCTATTGGTTACGAAATATTGATTGGTAATTACAAGAGCAAATTCTTTAAAATTGTATTTTGAATCTCGTCCGATCTTTTCGTAGCAAAGTCCTTCTTGGGCAAGTACAATTTCCCATCCGGGGTTTGGAACGCAGAGTCCGATCTTTATTTGCATAATGTTTTATGAATGATTTTCACTAAGGCGTTTTCCCTTTTTTTCATCGAGAAGTTTTCTAAAATATGACTGCGTGCTTCAAAACCTTTGTCTGACTGCATTGCTTTCTTAATTGCCTTTGCGGTTTCTTCTGGATCATTAAAAGGCACATAAAAGCCATTGTTGCCAACCACTTCGGGAAGTGCTCCCCTATCGGTCACAACTGGAACACACTCGCATAACATTGCCTCAGCAAGGGAGATACCAAATGCTTCATGGGCTGAAACCTGAACATACACTTTGGCTTTTTGATAGAACTTTATAAGCTCCTCTTCAGAAATGAACCCGGTAAAAACTACATTGGGGGAAGCTATTTTCTTTAAATAATTATAAGTTTTTTCATCATATTTCCCAATTACATAAAAGGGAATTTCTGGAAGATATGCTGCAGCTTTCACAAAGGGCTCAATTCCCTTTCTCAAAAGATTCGACTTAGTGACGTAGCCAACAGTTATTGCAATATCCTCTTTACCAATTTTGGGATCTACATCGAATTTTTGGGTTTCTACACCATTATGGATGAGTTTAGAAAAATGAAAATCATAATATTTTTGAAGCTCTTTCCTACTGGCTTTGGATACTGAAAGAACGACATCAGTATTATGTATGATCCAGGAAATTTTCTTCTTTAAATATTTACCAAGAGTACCTCCATAGGATATTTCAGGAACATGAGCGACTTCATATCCTCCGACTACGAGAATCGTTCTCTTCCTCACTATTTTAGCAAACAGGATTGTTACAAATGCCCGAAAATCTGCAAACCATATATATGACACATCTGACCAGCACACCCCCTTAGTAATCTCAATAATTGTGCGGAAAATATTAATTGCGTTCTTATTATTATCATTGCAACCAATTACTTTGACATAGTAATATTTTCTTAACAATTTAATATCTCGAAGAATGTAGGCGGCATTATACGATGCTACAACGAATATCTTAGATTTTTTATCCATTAATTAAATTTTCGCTAATTTGTTCTACCATGGAATAGTACCTGAATGGTCACAATATTTACAAATAGAAATTGATTCTCGATTTCCTTTTCTCAGCTGTATCCGACTATCCAGAAATCTTTCACTTAACCAGATATCGAGAATGCTGCTATCTTTCACATTACCAAATGTAACTTCTGTGTAATAATCCATACAGCACAGCAAAACATCTCCTTGCCAATCGATGATAAGTTGAAAAGTGGGATTATAACATATTTTATTACAAATAGTTTTTACATCAAATATTTTTCCCGACCTGTTAACCTTTTCAAAATCAAGATAACTTCTTAAACTGATATGAACAGGGAATTTATCTCTGAGCAGTCTCAGATGGTCTGGTATCGATTCGTCATAACTTGTAACAAAAAATTTATTTACACCACTTGTGATCAAACGTTTCATTATATTTTCATTGAGATAATCACCATTTGTATCTATAAGTATATATGCATTTGGACACTTTTCTCTTGCGTAAGTGGTCAGATCAACCAATCTTTTGTCCAGCAAAGGTTCTCCATAGAAATGAGGAGATATACGTCCTTTATAACGTAGATGTGACAGTTCGTCGATTATTTTCTTCCACATTTCTTCAGACATCATTCCTTTTTCTCTTTGAGGAAATTTTGGATTATTAAAACAAAATTCACACGAGCGATTACAATAGCCGTATGTTTCAATATCTGCTGAGATGAAAATGCCGTTATGGAATAAATTTATTAAATGAAATTTTATCAACAGTGTATATTTAAATCTGATGAATATTCGATAAAATAATATTCGAAAGTTATATGTGTAAAATTTAATGAATTTCTCGTTTAAATTTTTACGAGTTATTTCATAATTTCTAATAAATTTTAGCATAGAAATTCATTAATATTTTATATGTGATTTTGTAAATCCTCACATAAAAAATGTCCACACGAAACAATAAATATCATTATAAAATTGTAATGATTTTCTCAGCAATTGATTCCGGATCAAGATGAAAATATGCATACACATCTTCACTGTTGCCGGAAATGCCGTAATGTGTTACACCAAAAGCATGCACACGTGCAGGCAAGCCAAACTTATTCATTTTTGCCGCAACAATCGAGCCCATGCCGGTATTCACATTATGGTCTTCATAAGTAAAAACGCGTTTGTGTTTTGCAATCTTTTTTAAATCATCTTCCTGAATTTGAGATATAGATGAGATATTCCACACATCAATAGATATTCCTTGTTTCATTAGTAATTCATGAACTTTCAACGCTTTTTCAACCATTACTCCTATTGCGATCAATGCAGCATCTTTACCTTTTCGAAGATGATCAACTGAACCGTATCGGAATACATAATTCTTACCATAAAATTCATTTCCCTGCCCATCGGTAACAATTGCCGTTTCCGATCTACCAATTGGGACATAGAAATTGCCTGACATTGAAGAGATATATCGAATTATCTTATCTGCCTGGTTCCCATCAGCAGGAATAATAATTCTGAAACCATACAAATTGCTCATCAGAGAGATGTAGTCAATACACTGATGTGTTTTGCCATCTTCGCCGACATTAAGTCCGACGTGAGTTGTTACAAGTTTCAGATTCGTTTTATTTATATCATTCAATCGCTGCTGGTTGTAGGTTTCATCTACTCCAAATACACCAAAATCAGAAAAGAAGGTCACGATATTTTCCTTTGACATCACACCTGCTACCACTGCGGTATTATGTTCTTGAATACCTCCCTGATAGAATTTCTCAGGATTTTCCTTTGCGAATTGAGACGTTTTCACAGAACCAGCAAGATCACAATCAAAGACTGCAAACTGTACATCTTTATTTTTCTGAGCCAGACCAGCGAGTGCTTTTCCATAAGCATTTCTGCAGGCAACGGGTTTTTCTTTTGAATAAAAGATGCTTTCACCTTTTTTAATATACGGATAATTTGGATGGAATATTTCGGGATCAAGAGGGATAAATCCTTCCCTTATTTTGATATATTTATCCAAATCGTTTTCTAATCCAAGCTCCTTGAGTGCGTTACCACATTCATCATAAGTTAGGGCTTTTCCGTGAAATCCTTCATCATTTTCCATGAAAGATACTCCGTGTCCCATCACAGTATGAGCGATGAGCACAGTCGGATTTCCGCTAGCATTTGCTTTGTCCAGCGCATCAAATATCTCATTAAAATCATGTCCGTTGATCTCAATTACATCCCATCCGTCCGATTCATAATTAGCTTTGATATTCTGAGGCATCACATCATGAATGCTACCGCTTATTTGGAGTTGATTATAGTCCACAAGTGCGGTGATGTTTGAAAGATCATACTTTTTTACAAACCTTCGGGCTTCAGTCAATTGACCTTTTTGCTGTTCCCCGTCCCCCATGCACACGTACACATTATACCTTAATCCTTTTTGTTTGCCAGCCAGTGCAAATCCTGCTCCTGCGGAAAGTCCCTGACCCAAATTGCCGGTTGCCCATTCAACACCTGGCACATCGGGCTCTATATGACCTTCAAATATACTTCCGGCTTTTCTGAAATATGCAATTGCATCATCAACGTTAAAGAAACCGAAATGTCCCAAAACAGAATAAATACCAGGCGCAGTATGCCCGTGACTTACTACAACTCTATCACGTTTTTCACTCTTTCGATTTTCAGGAGTTATATT
The DNA here is from genome assembly GCA_030611765.1 of Candidatus Cloacimonadota bacterium. GTDB lineage: Bacteria > Cloacimonadota > Cloacimonadia > JGIOTU-2 > JGIOTU-2 > Celaenobacter. Next base: position 30,907 of record JAUWPE010000006.1, read on the forward strand.
TGCATATGTATAGATAGCGAGATACATATCAAGAGAAGACATCGAGCCGCCGGGATGTCCGCTCTTCGCAATGGTTGTCATCTTGATGATATCACCTTTACAGATTCTACTTAATTCTGTAAGTTGATCGATTGAAAATATCAAATTTGTCATAATGCCAGTCCTTTAATTATTAATTCTTTCTGGTATTCGACGATTTCTTTGATACCTTTTTCTGCATATTTGAGCATTTTTTGAAGTTGTTCAGAAGTAAAAGGTGTTTTTTCGCTGGCTCCCTGAACTTCGATGTAATTTCCATTCTCATCCATCACAATATTCATATCGACCTGCGCTGCCAAATCTTCATCATAAGCAAGGTCAAGCAGAACAGTATCCTGAACAATTCCGGTACTGATCGCACCGATAAAATTTTTAATTGGGAATTCGCTGATCCATTTTTTTTCTGACATGAAAGTGCAGGCATCATATAAAGCAATAAAACTACCGTTGATTGCAGCAGTTCTTGTCCCGCCATCTGCCTGTATGACATCGCAATCCATTATAATTTGTTTTCCCGGAATTAAACTCAGATCAAAGATCGCTCGGAGTGAACGCCCGATCAATCGCTGGATCTCCTGACTTCTTCCCTTTATTTTTCCCTGATATCTATCACGCAGGATTCTCTTGTTCACACTTCGCGGGAGCATATCATATTCAGCAGTAAGCCACCCTTGATTTGCACCACTCTCCCTAATAAATTGTGGTACTTTGTGATCAATGGATGCTGTGCAGATCACTTTTGTGTTGCCCAACTCGACAAGCACAGAACCTTCCGGATCATTAAGATAATTCCTTGTGATCCTTATTTCTCTTAACTGGTCAGCTTTTCGACTGTCATTTCTCTTGTAGCTCATTGGATTCCTTTTCTTTATCCTGTTTTTCTTCGATCTCTTTTTTGGGCGTTTCAACAATTTCTTTGATCAACCGCATGAACGTTTGGTTATCAATCTCTTTTTTTGTTGTTTGGATTTCCTTAATTTCTTTTGCAAGTTCTCCTGGCATTTTCTTCTCCAGAGTCAGAGTTAGTGCGATAGAGCTATTCTGCGCTTCATCCACATGATTTCTTTGCGTTCTTCCGGAAAGAAATGCGACTATCTCCATTCCGAACAGAATTGTAAGCCAGGTAAAATAAAGCCATATCATAAAGATTGGGAACGCACCAAGCGTACCATATACAGAGCGAACATTCGTAAAAGTCGCAATATACCAGTCAAAACCACCCTTTCCAATTGACCAGATGATACTTGTAAACACAGCTCCTAAAAGAGCATGACTCACTTTTGGATGCATTGGAGAAACAATTTCATAAAGAGCAAAAATAAGCAGTAGGATACCAAGATATGGAATTAGTTTTATGAATATCCCGATATTAATTACCTGGCTGATCACAGGTATGGAGGATGCAACAAGAAGCGCAGCGAGAACGATAAATCCTCCTACAATTGCAGCAATGAAACGTTCAAAATCTCTAAAAACAGAATGATTTTTCGGCTTCTGAGCTTTAAGAATTTTATCAAGGGTATGTGATATGGATTTGAACAGAAAAAATGATGTCACAACAAGCAAAATGATCCCGATGACATCAATATCTGTTCTTCGAGCGAGCATCTCATTAAAAATGTCCTTCATAACTTCAGCTGATTTTGGTATGAAGGTCTCAAAAATGAAATTGATAAATACATCCTTGATCTTTACAACAGTAATATTCGGAGTGAACAGAAAAATTACCATAATAAAAGGGATGAAGGCAAGAAAAGTTATATAGGCAAGCCCTGAAGCTCTTAAAAATGCCTGATCGTCAGTGAAGTTTGAATAGATGATCTTAAGATTCTGCCAGAATTTTTGTAAGCTTTTTTTCATGTGCTACTCGTATCGTAATATTTTTATTGGATCTGATCTACTCGCCTGCATAGCTGGAAAGAAACCTGCCACAAAACCAACTCCGACTGACAGAGCAAGTGCGATAATTATCATATTTGGATTTGCTGATGTTGGTGAAGATAGAAATTTTTCTAATGCCCGAAGAAGAGACAGCCCTAAAATAACCCCTATTATTCCGCCCAGCAAACTCATGAAGGTTGTTTGAATCAAAAACTGAACAAGGATATCTTTTCTCCTTGCACCCACAGCCATTCGAACACCGATCTCTCGCAAACGTTCTTTTACCGAGGCAAGACTGATATTTGTGATGACAATTCCTCCAACTATCAGCGAAATACCACCAACGATCATGAGTATCAATTGTGTATCATTTGAACTTTTCTTGATGTTTTCTAATCTGTCGCTGTTGGCACGCACTTCAAAGATATCTTCTCCATTGCGTAATGCTTTTAGGAATTGGTTTAACCGTTCCTGAGTTGGTTTGACCATTTCTATAGAAGAAACCTGAAAATTTATCTCGTCGATCGGCTCATCAGCATATAATTTTTTAAGCATCGTGGTGAGCGGAATGAAAGACTGCTGATTCAGCCAATCCATAGGATTATGACCTTTCCATCCAGTTACATCAATCTTTTTCTCTTCCATGATACCAATTACTTTGAATTGATTATTACTAATTGTGATATTTTTTCCCATAGCATTTTCTTTTCCAAATAGTGCATCCTTGACCCGTACTCCGATCGCAATTACACGCGATGCCTGCTTAATGTCAAATTCGGAAATGAACCTTCCTTCTCCAATATGGAAATTTTCAGCATCTTGATAGGCGGGGAAAATACCGTTCACGCGAGTAGAATAATTTTTATCTTTATACTTCATTTGAAGCCATTTTGAGCTTTCCGGGCTGAAATTCAGAAGATCGGGAAAATAGTTTCTGATCAATCTCATATCCTTAAGCGTTAGACGCTGGTCATAAATTTGTGAACGCTCATCTAAGTCAAAAGTCCATTTTGTATCTATTGAGAGTTTAAGGACACCTCCGCGTTCTTCAAGCCATCGAATGGACTGTTCGCGACCGCCCTGCACAATCGCAAGCACCGCAATAATGGACATCGTGCCAAGGATCACACCAAGCATAGTTATCAAAGTTCTTCCCACGTTATGTGCCATATCAACGATACCGAGTTTTATGTTATAAAAAATACTCATCAGTTTATAATTTTCCCATCACCAAGTGTGATGATGCGTTGTGTCTTTTGAGCAATATTACTATCATGCGTGACCACGATAATAGTATGTCCCTGCTCATGGAGATCCGAGAATATTTTCATTATACTGCTCCCGGAAGTGCTGTCCAGATTACCTGTTGGTTCGTCAGCAAGAATGATGGATGGATTATTCGCCAATGCTCTGGCGATGGCTGTTCGTTGTCTTTCTCCACCCGACAATTCCTGCGGTTTGTGTTTCAAGCGGTGGTCGAGTCCTACTCTTTCAAGAACTTCAGATGCCCGTTGTTTTCTCTCTTTCTTATGAACTCCTGCATACATGAGTGGCAGTTCAACATTTTCAAGTACATTCATGTTTGGCAACAGGTTAAAAACCTGAAAGACAAAACCGATCTTGTTATTGCGTACCTCAGCAAGTTTATTATAATTAAAATCACTCACCTTTTCATTATCTAAATAATACACGCCTTCTGTAGGTGTATCAAGACAACCCAAAATATGAAGTAATGTGGATTTGCCGGAACCGGAAGGTCCCATAATTGCAGTATAAGTATTTTTTTCAATAGAAAGATCAATACCTGCGAGAGCGGGAACTTTCACCTTTCCCATCTGATAGATCTTCGTAATATTCTCGATCTGTATTACTAGTGTCATGTCAAGACTCGATAGTCGGATAAAGTCTTTTGAGTTTTATTCGTGCATCATCAGTAGTAAATTGCCAATTGATTATGCTATTTTTTGAGTTTCTACATTCTACCCAGGCTTCTACTTCTTTTTCTATCGTTTCAATGTCTTTTATTCTTCTATTAAGACATTGACCTTGTAAAACATTCAGTTCAATTTCAGCCATATTCAGCCAGCTTCCATGTTTAGGGGTATATATTATTTCAAATCGATCAACTAATTTTTTAGCTTCTTCCGGGATAAATATTTCATAAAAAGATCCAATTTTATGTGTACCATAATTATCCATTACTATCGTAATCTTTTTTACTTGAGGATATTGATCTGAGATATTCTTCATAAATTGCGCCCAATCCACTTTAGTTTTGGTCTTAGTCACCCTTGCTATCCGCTTACCAACTAATGGCTCTGATGCAATGAATATGTTGCTCATGCCATTACGCTTATATTCATAGTCATATTTTGCTGCTTGCCCCGGTTTCATTTTTATTGGTAATTTTGTTTCCTCGATGAGTTGTTTGGGAGATTCATCCATACATATTACCGGATTTGCTGCATCATAAGGCCTTTTGTAAACGTCTAATACCCGTTCCATATTTGCAACGAAATTACTATTTTGGCTCGGAGGAATAACCCATCCTATGCTTTTCCAGGGCTTAAGTTCGTTTTTTTTAAAACCTGACGAACCGTTTCATGGGAGATACTTTCTATATAATTTAACTCTACCATTTTATCCGCTAAAAGTCTTAATGACCATTTGGCAAAACCCGCTGGCGGTTCTCCACAGCATAAAGCTACCAAGTGGGCTTCCACTTCTCCGTCTGCTTTTTTTATGTAGGTACGTTTCGGTTTGGGTGGATTGAATATAGCATCGTAGCCTTCTTCAACAAATTTCTTTTTTATGCGATCAATCGTTTTCATGCTTACATGAACGATAGTGCTGATTGTTTGATTTGTGTATCTTTTAGAATGTTCACCTGTGTCACAGTTCAATAGGATTAAAGCACTCTTGATTTTTGTCGATAAATGAACCCCTTTACTGATCATTACTTCAAGTTCTTCCCGCTCTGAGTAAGTTAAAGTTATTACATATTTAATCATTTTCATTCCTCTTTTTGAGGACAAAAATAATTTTATCTTGCGACTTGTCAAGCTTGACATGACACTAGGTTGTTATTCATTTTTTCCTTCGTATGCTCATAGTTCCGGAATTGTAAATTTTCAGGGAATAATTTCCATCATGTGTAAGCGCTTTATCTACTTCTTGCATAATATAAATATTCTTAATCAATTTTTTATAAACCTTCAATTGTGATTCAAAAGGAAACCAGATATTTGCAATGCATTTTGCTGCAGATGACAGAAATTTCTCGGTTTTTGATTCCGCCTTTTCCCATCTGTCTGCTTTGACTTTATTTGGAGTAAGGAAATAATAATCTATTAATGTATCATAGGATTTATTTATTCTGTAAATAGTTTCGTATAGATAATTTTCAAGATTTGGAATGTGGTATCGTCTTTTACCAACATCAAGCTGTAATTCGCCAAAATGTTTTCGCACATCTGCTTCATATATCTTATGAGGTACCTCCTCATATCCAAATCTATATTTCCCATCAGTATGAAATGGTTGATGCAGGTCAGCGATATAGTGAGAAATAACTCCCATTTCAAAGATAAGAATTTTTAGAGGATTATCAAGAATATGTTTCAGATAGTAGCTACAATTAGGATGATATATTAAAGAATCACGATTCTCAATCATATTCTCTATCAGCTCGATTTCTTTTAGGATTTTCTTCACTACACATCCGTAATGATATCCAGAAGGGTTTGGAGTGCAGTTATAATAATGATTTGTCGTATCGCAAAAAAGTCTATCCGGTGCAATGATACCGAGCTCGAAATATTCGGGATACACACTTATCAACTCATTAAAGAATGGCGACATTTTTGATAATGCCAACTTACACAGTTGTATATGGGTTGTGGGACTCCAAATCCAATTCATGATCTTTAGCGGCGCATTGCCCGATCCATCTCTCGTTCGGCATCACGGGCTTTGATCTTGTCACGCTTTTCATAAGCTCGTTTTCCTTTTGCTAGAGCGAGTGTGATCTTTGCCAGTCCGTTCTCATTGATATAGAGAGAGAGCGGGATTAATGTATATCCTTTTTCTGTAATTTTGGTTTCTAATCTATGAATTTCATATTTATGCATGAGCAGTTTGCGAGACCGCTTTGGATTATAATCATAATTAAAACCCTTATCATAAGGGCTTATATGAAGGTTTTCTAACCAGAGTTCACCCTCTTTTACTCGAGCATAACTGTCTATAAAATTCACTCTTCCTTCGCGTATAGATTTGATCTCATTACCTGTAAGCACGATGCCCGTTTCATAGGTTTTCTCTATGTAGTAATCCTTAGCAGCCTTTTTATTTTTAAACTCCATGCTTATTTCTTATAATATTCAATGATTTCCTGCAGGATTCTGGTTAAAGAGACTTTGGGCTTATAGTCGATATCCCTTCCGGCTTTTGAGAGGTCGGGAATGCGTCTTTTCATATCCTCGAATCCTTCTTCATAAGCTTCTTCGTAGGGAATAAGTTTGATTTTGGATTCACTATTTGTGATCTCTTTTACTTTTTTTGCCAGATTGTAGATCGTGATTTCTTCGTTGGTTCCAATGTTGTATATTTGTCCAATGCATTTGTCATTATCCATAAGTTTTACAATAGCTTCAACGATATCGCCTACATAGCCAAAACAACGGGACTGCTTCCCATCTCCATAAACAGTAATGGGATGATTGAATAACGCCTGCTGTACGAAGCGGGGAACGACCATGCCGTATTGACCTGTTTGCCGAGGACCAACGGTGTTGAATAAACGGGCTATAACAACAGGCAATTTCTTCTCATGCAGATACGCAAGTGCGAGGAATTCATCAATTGCTTTTGACTCTGCATAGGACCATCTTCTAATTGTCGTAGGACCATATACACGCATAGCATCTTCTTTAAAGGGGAGTTCGTCTGATTTACCGTACACTTCTGATGTTGAGGCAATGAATATCTTTTTCTTATACTTATTTGCAATCTTTAAAAGAATCTCAGAGCCACCTACATTTGTCTCTATCGTTTGAACTGGATTATCAACAATGAAACGAACACCAACAGCAGCTGCGAGATGGTAAATTTGGTCACAACCTTTTACCATTTCGTCTACCAGTTCACGGTTAAAGATCGTATTGATGTGCACCTCAAGATTTTTGTGACGATAGATGTTTTTAATATTTGCCAATCGTCCTGTTGATAGATTATCGATAATGATCACATAATGACCCATTTTAAGTAGATGTTCAGCAAGATATGAGCCAATAAATCCGGAACCGCCTGTAATTAAAATTTTCATTACTACTCCTATATATAATAATACGTCAAACACGATATATTGGTTTTTTAGGCAAGTTTTTTCCGATTCTCGATATTCCTAACATTTATACCGTCAAACAGATGCTTTAATTCGAATCAATATTTATATCTTTTATCTGAGAATATATTTGCTATTACATAAAGGTTATTGCATTAGTAAATTTTATATTCTCTTTGTTTTCAAAAGCTTTTACAAAATGAGTTTATTTCTGTGCCAAAATTTCATTAACAATTATTTGAGCGGCATTTCCAGAGCCGAATAAATTATATGAAAATTTAATCTTTCTATCTTTCATAAGATTATAAGCATCGATAATATTATCTGTATTAGTGCCAGCTACAACATTGCATCCATATTTTACTAACTCAGTCCATTCTGTTTCATCTCGAATAGTAACACAGGGCTTTTCAAAAAAATATGCTTCTTTTTGAAGCCCTCCACTATCAGTAATAACAAGAGAACAATGTTTTATTAAATAAAGCATCTGTAAATATCCAACTGGATCGATTAACTTAATATTACTCTCTTGTGAAGTTGAATACAACTCTATAAATTGATTTCTTGTTCTAGGATGTATTGGAATAATGATTGGGATTTCTTTTGAAATAATTTCAAGTGCATTACAAATTGACTTTAGTCTTTCTCCGTCCACTGTATTCTCTTCTCGATGAATTGTGGTTAGAATATATTGAGATGGAATATCTTCGAATGGCTTTTTTGCTTTTTTACTATAAAACAGAGCTGCATCTAACATTACATCCCCTGGAAAAACAATTTTACAACCCAGTTTTTCAAATCCTTCATTAGCAAGATTGTCTATTGCGATCTGAGTTGGGCAAAAGAGAATATCACTAATTCTATCAGTTAAGATTCTGTTGATTTCTTCTGGCATAAACATATTAAATGAGCGCAGCCCTGCTTCAATATGAGCAACTTTCAGGTGCAATTTTTTTGCAGCGAGAGAGCCAGCAAGCGTAGAATTTGTATCACCATATACTATTACCCAATCAGGTTTTTCAACAATCAGCACTTTTTCAATTTCCTCAAGCATTCTACCAGTCATCGCACCATGTCTTAAGCTATTAATTCCTAAATTATAATCAGGTTCAGGAATTTTCATTTGATCGAAAAAGATATTGCTCATATTTGCATCGAAGTGCTGTCCGGTATGAACGATTACTTCCTTTAAATGATTTTTTCGAATTTCTCTACTAACTGGTGAAGCTTTAATAAATTGAGGACGAGCTCCGAGGATACTAAGTAGAATCATAGATCATTATTCCATTTGTTATCTAATATTATTCCATGTTGCTGATTGTTGACCGTGTAGAAATTTATAAAATGCAATTATGGCAGCATAATTCATTGCAACAAAATAAGCTGGAATTTTAAATATTCTGCCAAAACTTTTGAATCTTGATTCGTTTAGAATTTCTAGGAAACCTATTATATATAGGATAACTTGTCCTAAAAAAATAATTAAGAATAACTCGTTTCTAATTAACAAACCTGAAGTAATCAATATTGCCAGACAATAAATTGGAAATGTCCACCTGATCAATTTGTGTGACAATAGAAATAATCCCGCAGTGATATTCTTAAATACACCTAACTGTCGTTTCAAAACAAACCATTCCTGACTGATAATTCTTATTTTTCTTTTAATCTCATCAGATGCTTTTTCTGAAACATTTTCAGTTACAATAGCAGTTGGAGCATATTTAATTTTGTATCCATATTTCAATGTATATAAAGTTCTTTCAAAATCATCTGCAGAAGCAGGATGGATTCTTTTAAATAATTCTCTCTTTATCAGAAAAAGAGAGCCATTAGCACATACGATTGAATATAAATTGCTTTCCAATCTTTTCAACCAACTTTCATATTTCCAGTATAAACCTTCACTGGAATCAGTAGTATGATTCTTTAATAATATTAATTGACCCGTTACCATTCCTATTTTTTCATCCGACAAAATTACTTTAACTAGTTCTTTTACAGACATGGGATGGAAAATAGAATTGGCATCTGTTGATAAGACATAATCGCTTGTTATTAATGGTTCAACTAAATTGTGCCCACTTTGTTTCCCTTTTCTAGGTTTTTGGATAATTAGTTCAATATTATTTTCTTTTGTATATTTGCTGACAATTTCATTTGTATTATCTGTTGAATCATCAGAAATAACAATCATTTCAATCTTATCTTTAGGATAATTGAGCGCCAAAAAAGAATGGATTTTTTTTTCTATCACATCCTCTTCATTATATGCTGGACAAAGAACAGTTATTGTTGGAAATTCTGTTAGCTTAACATTACTCTGTTGCTTTTTAAATATACTGATAAATTGCAAAATCATTCCATAAAAAAAGAGATGATAAATAATAAAAAAAAATGCTAACAAAAAAACAATTACCATTACGATTCTTTTAATATTTTTTGATATACTGCAAAAAGTTTTTTTTCTTCATTATGCCAATTATATTTTTCTTCAACAGCTTTTCTTCCATTTTGTCCCATTTTCTTTGCTTCCTCTTTATTATCAAGAATATATTGAATGGCTTTTGCAATTTCTTTCGGATTTTCAGGATTTACTAGTATACCGCAATTGTTCTTTTGCACAATTTCTTGCCATAGAGGAAAATTTGAACAAATTACAGGAACAGATGCAGACATATATTCAAATAATTTATTAGGTTGAGAATTAATATGATTCGGTTCAGGTTCAAACAGAACTAATCCTGCATTTGATGATAATAAAATTTCTCTCATTTTTTCACGATTGATATAACCATATTCTTTGACTTTTTGCCATCCTTTTTTTTTAGATAAAACATCTCGATAATCAATTGGTTCATATCCCCCAGCCAAATGAAGCTCAGCATCAACAAATTCAAGTGATTTAATAATATTTGATAAACCTCTAATTTCTGTAATATTACCAATATAACAAATCGTACTATCTTTCGGGTTGTTTTTACCCTTCAATTCATCAATAATGGGATAATTGTTTATATCAGTTGTATTTAGATTAAATTGAATGAATTTGTCCCGGATAAATGGAGTAGCTGTAATATTAAAATCAATTCGTTTAACAGTAAATTTTTCAATGATAGAATAAAAAGTTGCGATTATTTTTTTTATTATCTTGTTCATATAAGTCTTACTTTGAATATCAGAAACCACATCCTCATGAATGTCGTATATTAGTTTTGCTCGAGAAAACATCTTCAAAAGAAGTAATGTAATTAACAATTCAGGATCGTGGATATGATAAATATCTGCTTTATATTTCAACGATACAATAAACATTAAAATTGGTGAAAATAAAATACGAACAAAGCGATTTCTAAATTTCGGAAAAGGTATTATATGAACTCCATTTATACTTTCTTTTTTATAATGTTTTACTATTAAATAAACTTCATATTTTTTTGCAAGACTCGAGCATTCTTTATAAAGAATACGAGTATCAATTGCAGGATGAACCGATGTCAAATGACATATTTTCATATAAATTTACTCTTTAAATAATGAAACATTATCATTTTTTATTATTGACTTTTTTAGCTTATTCAAAAGTAAAATATACCACCATAATGTACTGACAAAAAGTGAAAATGAAAATGCAAATGCGCTTGCATTAATTCCATACTTAGGAACACCAATAATATTTAATATAATGTTTATCAAAAACATTATTGTAAAATTCAAATTTAACGTCTTTCTTTTAAAATAGATGATTATAAAATTATTCAAATACATTTTTAAAATAAAAAAGATTTGACCGATGAGGAGTATTACTAATGCCAATCGGCAATGTTCATAATAAATTATACCATATAATTTCCCTATTATCAATTTAGCAAATATGAGTCCAATAATTAGAAGTACGAATCCAATTATTAATGATAAACTAAAAATAATTTTAATATCCTTAACTCTAAAATCTTCAATATTTTTCCTTTGAGACATAAATGATAAAAGTATAGTCCTTACTTGCGCAAAAGGAAATGAAAGCATTTGTATAATGCTGACTGCAGCAAAAAAATATGCAACTTGAGTTGGATTTTTGTAATATGAAATTATGTATCTACTTGATGCTAGTAAAGATAATTCCAATAAAGACACAAATGCAAAAGTTGGTGAGTATTTATAAAATTCTTTCAAATACTTGATCTCAATTTTGCCCTTAAATATTTCTTTTGATTTCGGAAAGACAATTGCAGTAGCAATTATTGCAATTATAACATATCCCCAAAAAATTCCTATATCTTTCAAAAAGTAGTACATTGGAATTAACGCAAAGAACAGTATCGCAAAGATAGTATTATATAAAGCAATTTCAATAAATTTTAATTCAACACGTTTTAAAATTAATAAGCCTTCTCTCATCCCATAAAGAACGATGTAAATAAGCAAAGGAATAATAAATATCTTATAAGTTGAACTAATTTTGAATAAATTGGAAACTTTGGGAAAAACAAAAAATATAGAAACAATAACTACTAATGAGATACATAAAATTACTAATAGACCACTTTTTATTAAACTAACCTTTTCTGAATCTTTGTAAGATGAATGTTCTCTTAGGATAACCATATTCACGGAACCGGGAATTACAACGATTGCGATATTCACAATAGTCATAAATAAGACAAAAGAACCAAAATTCTCAGAACCGAATTTATTAGCTATAAACGGATATAAGAATAATCTTTGAACGGCTACTAAAAGAAAGAT
>JAUWPE010000116.1 GCA_030611765.1 Candidatus Cloacimonadota bacterium
GGTGCTTTAAAGTATAGTTCAGTCAGTAGTACACCTACTGTGATAAGTGCTACCTTTCCTGTAGGTCCTGATGCAAATAATTATAATCCTTTTAATTTCAATAACTCAGGTGTTGCTCTCGATTGGGTTTCTGCTAATGTACAACCTGGAATTACTCCTTCCCATCCAAATAGTCCTTATTGCTTACCATTTACCTGGGATATAAACTATGGGCCGCTTGGTGACCTATATGCCTTTTTTGAATTTTGCTGGAGCGTGAGTCAAGAGAATCCACAATTCACAACTGCAAGAGAAAATGGTAGAGTTCAAGCACATGTGAATCATACAGGATCTATTTGGGAGACTATTGGCTCACCCGGTTCTGCTTCCGGACCTGGACCTGGTGACCGTTATACATTTGAATTTGGTCCTATAGCTATCGTTTCAGGTTTTGCGCTCGGTGATGGTGATCATACACTTCCTGTTGAGCTTTCAACATTCAACGCAGTCTATTCAAACGATTTCGTAACAATTCAATGGGAAACTGCTTCCGAAACTGACATCATTGGTTTCAATATCTATCGTTCTTGTGAAGATAATATTGAAACTTCAGACAAGGTGAATATGTCACTAATTCCGGGACACGGAACCACCAATCAACCCAATGAATACTCTTTTATTGACGAAACTGCCGATGCATATTTCACTACTTATTATTACTGGCTTGAAGCTGTGAACTATGACGGAACTCCCAATATTTATGGTTCCATTCAATATGATCCGATTGATGTGGATGGCGACGGACAGCTCAATACGGTCGTGCGCTCTATTCTTAATAACTCTTTCCCGAATCCTGTTCAGGTTGGCGAAAACATTAATTTCGACTTCATGATCGGTGGACTTGAAGGAACGATGCACACAGTTTCTCTTAATATCTACAACGTAAAAGGTGAACTGGTCAAGGAAGTCATAAATGATGATATGATGGTGAATGACTATACAGAAACGTGGAAAGTTGATGATATTGCGAACGGTGTGTATTTCTATCAGCTCAAGACTGAAAATTATCAGGAAACAAAGAAACTGCTTATTCAATAAAAAAATAATAAATAAGCTTTAACTTATAGCCCTCCTGATCAGTTCAGGGGGGCTTTTTAAAATCGATGTTCTATTCAATTCCGTTTTTCAATCAATCTAAACGAATATAATATTTTCATACAAAAATTGACCAATCTTCAGAGAAACAAATAATGCTCAAAAAAGAAATTCCGATTTAGGTTTCAGCATAAAATATTTGTTTAAACCACGAACTCGGCTATTTTTTAAATAATGAAAAATCGTTTTGATAAATTCAAAATCAGAAAGGTGATCCAGCTTGCTTTTCTCGGCATATCTGTATCCTTGTTTGTTTTACTGATCCAGGGAACTCTGCCTGTTGCACACGAGTACTGTCCTTATGCTTCAGTATGTTTCGGTTTGTGGAAGATCGGGGCAAAATTTGCGCCTTTCCTTTTTCCGGTTGCTGTTATTGTTGGCGCTGTAATTGCCCTCAGTTCATTCTTCTTCGGAAGATGGTTTTGTGGGTATGTGTGCCCCATCGGAACTATTCAGGAACTTATATACTCTACAAAAAAGTCAAAGAAAAAGTTTGATCAATTAATTCCCTACAAAATTCACAAATTCATGATTTTTTTTAAATATATAATATTCCTATTTACTGCAATTACAGCTTTTTTTGGAGCTCAGTATCTTTATATGAAATTTTGTCCCGTTCTTGCAATAGCACATATTCAAAATATTACTATTGCCGGAATTGTAGTGCTTGCTATAATAATATTTTTAGGATATTTCGTTGAGCGATTCTGGTGCAGATACATTTGTCCTTATGCTGCACTGATGAATATTTTCCAGAAAATCGCAGACATTATCGGCATAAAAAGATATAAAATATTCAGGAATATTCATACCAGTATTAATTGTTTTAATTGCCTGAATTACTGCCCTATGAACATTGACATCGGGTACAATGAAAAAATTTCTGACATTAATTGTATCAAGTGTATGAGCTGTGTGCGTCAGTGCTCAAAAACTGATAGAGAAAAAAGTAAATGTATTTATCGAGATTGATGTTTGAAAGGTTTAATATGAAAAAAATAAATTCAATAATCATACTTATTGTTCTAATTAGTGTACCTCTTTTTCTTTACTCACAAACAGTCGATAAGGTGTATGAAGTAGATGCATCAAAATGTGTCGGCTGCACGATCTGTGTGCGTAGCGGGAAGTGTCCGACCAATGCGATAGAGATGAAGAACGGGAAAGCGGTCATTGATTCAAGCAAGTGCATTGGCTGCGGAATTTGTGCAAAAAATTGTCCTTTTGCAGCAATTCATGAAGTTGAGTTTGCGGACAGCACTGCCCAAATGGACGAAGAAAAAGTACCCGAATTAGCTGATTCCACTGAAGTTGCGCAGCAGGTCTTTATAGTTGATGCCGATGCATGTATCGGGTGTAAGATATGTGTTCGTAAATGTCCTGTTAGTGCGATTACAATGAAAGATGGGAAAGCAGTGATCGATACAAGCAAATGTATTAACTGTGGCATCTGTGTAGATGTATGCCAGGTAAAAGCAATACACAAAACTGATGACGAAAAGTAAGAAATAAGTAATTACAAATACTGCATCATATCTTTATTTTTGACTTGTCCGTAAAGTTCGATATAGGGCTTCACAGGGCTTGAAATGATCTTGGGAAAAAGTACTTCTTCGATCTGGAAGAACCCGGCAGACTGTGACATTTCTATCAAAATTTTAATGGGTTTCTTATCTCCCGGAAGAATATTCACTTTTTGAATCGAGCTTGCAGAATATTTATGAATATCCCCTACTCGCGGTTGCTGAGAGAGGAGTGTGGTGATGCGTGAGCGTCCTTTTTCCATATCACAGCCATCACCGATAAGAACAAGACCTGCTTCAAGAGAATAGATCTTTTCAGTAGCCATATGCCCGAAGATGCCTTCTATGATCATAGCTTTCAAAATTGTTTTTTTGTGGATGTTATCCTTATAGACCACATCGAGAATGCGTCGGATGATCGGCTCAGCAAAGATAATTCCAATAATTTCATGATGATCGCGAGTTGCGGTCATACCTACATCGTGAAGAAGAGATGCAGTCAGCACACATACTTTACTATCCTCATATGTGCCGAGTTTTTCAGATTCAAGATTGAACTTGATGCCTGCATCATGAAGCAGATCAAACATAATGAGCGCATTCAAAGCCGCAGTTCTCATATGGACAGGACCATGGTCATTGAAACCGAGCCGCTTTATTGAAACAGTATTCGCATAATCCTGGAGTGCTTGTATCTCAGGATCATTAAAAATATAGTTCGCTACTTCAGTTGATTTCCCTTCAATGTGAGAAAGGATCGCCTTTTCAAGAGCTATTTGTTTATGAGTTTTCTTAAACATAATAAGTTATCTTTTCCATTTTATTTTTCATTGCTTTTTTAGCATAAGTGTACTATCTTTGTCAATAAGATTGTGATGAGTAAGTGCTATATTTAAAAAAATGGTTCATTTTATTTATAAGTAGGTCGATATACTTAAAATCTGAATATCCAATATCCATCTCCTGTAATAAAGGGGACAATTTTGTTGAAGGTTGAATTAATTTTGCCTTTACTATTATCTTCAACCACAATTCGGTTACCTTGCGGATGGTTGAAAACCTCCGCAATTGTAATCCGCTCACAACCATCGTGAAGATCAAGACCATTCGCAAGGTTTCAGATTGTTTCAGCACTTTGTGCCTCTCCGTAATTTGGAGCAGGTGAAATTCCGCTTAGTATTTGAGAAAAGATGTGTTTACCTTCTTTTGTTTCAGGTAGCTATTCAGAAACGTTAATAATTTTAACCGCATAATCACTAAGACGTTCCTGCAAGTTGAACTTCTTTTGCTTTTTCTCTTTATTTTTTTTTCTCACTTATTTATTTTTTTCCTTCATTATTGGATATTCCGTGCCTGCCCCGTGTAATCTTCTTTTTTTATTACACTGGGGTTGGATATTGGATATTATTAACTTACCCACTCAATTCTCAAAAGAGTCAAAAAAATTAAGTAGAAACCTGATATGTTTTATTATCCCAAATAGTTAGTTGTTTTAATCCAAAATCAATTTCATTAAAAGGTTCAAAATTTAGAATGATTGCTTCTTTTATTGAATTACGATTTATTTCTTTAGCTCCAATATGATAAAAATGTTCTCTTGTTAATATTTTAAATTTACTCCACAGTTTTTCAATATTTGGATTTTTTCTATACTTATTGCTGTGCCAGGTGGAGAGAATAAAATTGGTTTTTGATGATTTTAATAATTCATATAATTTTAATTCACTACTTTCGTTCCAGGAATTGTAATAATCAACATGTCTTCCATAATATGGAGGATCACAATATATGAAGTCGTTAGATTTTGCGGAAGTGATAATCGCTTCAAAATCTTTATTCGTGAATTTCCATGAATTTTTTTGTATAATAAACTGAATTGCTGAAACTTGATTCACTATTTTTGTTATATAGCTTTTTGAAAATCTATTTGGTTTTTTACAAAAAGGTATATTAAATAACCCGTGGGAATTAAATCTCATTACGCCATTAAATCCGGCTCTGGATAAAAAGAGAAAATCAAGCGGATTATGTTTAGCATTAAAACGATCCCTAATTTTATAATAATGAGACTCACCCTTTGTGCTTAAAAAGTAGCCCTCTTTTTCCAAGTATTCCCTAATGATGAATTCATTAATTAAATTTGATTGCAAGGATATATAAAAATTTATTATATGTGGATTTATATCGTTCATGAGTGCATGTCGAGCTCCAGAATTAAAACCAACTACACCTGATCCCAAAAAAGGTTCGACCCAAGTTGATTCTTTATGCAGTATTGAATTGGATAATATCCATTGAACCAATTTTGTTTTAATTCCCTGACATTTAATTGGAGGAATTGTAACTTTATCTAGGAATTTTGGCAATATATAGTCATTCATAATGCTTAATAATTTTTCCAGTAAGTATCAAATTTCTCTTTCGATGAAAATCCTTTATCTCCGTTTTGGAAATCTTCAACTGTATTACTTTTTATCGATCCAATGTTGGTTGTATTTCCACTTCCAGGTTTTCTTCCGGCAATTTTATATTTCTTTTGAACAAAGTATTCAATGTCACTAAATGGTGATTTAAGTTGAGATGCTTCTATTACTTGTTTTATTTCTGTAATTTTGCATTCAGGATTTCTTGAATATAAAAAACCAATGATCCAATGCTCTTTATATTCATGATAAGGATAAAGTATATTTTTCTTGCCTTTGGGATCACGAAGATAGGACTTGTAAGAGCCAGGTGTGTAGCTGAATTTTTTCACACTTCCGTTTTTATTATATTTTCTATACGTTGACTTAACCTCAACAGCAATTTTTTTTGTATCATCTTGCTTTCTGAATAGTGTAAAATCCGGATATGCTGTTTGAGATGATTTTTCAACGACAAGATCATTTTTCTCTGCAATTTTCATAACTATAGGTTCACAAAAAATTTCAAACATACCAGATAATATTTTTGAGTCATATGAAAGCGTATAGACTTTTGACTGTTTGGTCAAAATACCTACCAAGCCCCACTCTAATCCATCTGGATATTGTTCTGAAATAATCTTATTGAATTCCGATATAAAATTCATTTTAACCAACTTCTTGTTTATTTTCTCATATCTATATAAAATACTTGTCAAAATTTTTGTCAAAAGAAATTAATAAAAATTCAAAGTTTTGGTAATGAAAAAGGAGTTTTATGTTTCAAACATCTTTTACTGGCTTTGTCCGGTATCACAATCTTTATTTCAAGTTTAACGATAATAATAATAGGAATGCTCCTCGCTTTGGGAGCATTCCCATTTATGTAACTTTACTGATCTTATTTATTCAACGATCTTTTTGCTTTTCTTGTAAGAAATCCTTTCCACCCAAGAATAGATCGTAGGAATAATAAGAAGCGTAAACAGTGTTGCAGTAATAAGTCCGCCAATGACTGCAATCGCAAGAGGAGAACGCATTTCTGAGCCCTGCCCGGTACTTATTGCCATTGGTAGCATGCCGCCAATGGTCGTTATCGCAGTGATAAGCACGGGACGCATTCTGTCCGAACCTGCCTGTACGATGGCTTCCTGCGGTTTCAGTCCCTCTCTACGAAGCTGATTGATATGATCTACAAGCACGATACCATTATTTACCACAATACCGGATAGTACAATAATTCCCACAAAGGTTATAGCGCTCAGCGTCGTGCCCGTAGCGACAAGCATGTATATCACACCGATATAGGCAAGAGGGAGCGTGAACATGATCACAAAGGGCTGTCTGAAGGATTCGAATTGTGACGCAAGGATCACA
>JAUWPE010000068.1 GCA_030611765.1 Candidatus Cloacimonadota bacterium
CTGAGAGATACATATGGAGCAATTTCCTGAACAAGAACAAGAAATTAAACTAAGAGATTATTATAGAATAATCATTCGATACATAAAACTCATTGCCATCGTTTTTGTGGTGGTGATGGTTGCAACAATATATTATACAGCCAGTGCACCACGCATCTATGAAAGCAGCGGAAAAATTCTTTTAGAGCTCAACAAGCAGACAGACCTCTTTTTCAGTACCGGCGGTTTTGGACGAAATGACCTCAACAACCAGATGGAAGTGATACAAAGCCCATCTGTAATGGAAAGTGCTATTGAAAAACTCAAAAGAAATCCAGATGCTGAAAATTTTCCAATCCTTTCGTCAGATGATCCAAGAGAAATATTAGCAAAGGAAATCGAAGTTTCTGCAGAGCGAGAAGTGGATATTATTGATGTGTCTTTTAAATCTATCAGTCCGAATGAAGCTCAGGCAGCAGTGGATGCAGTCATGGATAGCTATCAGGATGAGAGCTTGAAATATACACGTGCTGAAGTTACCAGTGTACGCGAATTTTTGGAAAAACAACTTGATGTCACATCTAAAAAATTGGCAATCTCCGAAGAAGATCTTCGTGCATATAAGATCGCACACGAAGTATTTGCTCTTACCGAAGAGACAAAAGAGATGATTACCAATATGGTTGATTTTGAGGCACAACTAAGCTCTGCCCAAACAGAGTGGCAGATCGTTGAGAAAAAACTTACGTACCTCAAAGATGAACTCACCAAGATCGATGACGCTCTTGGCGAAGAAATGACCTCAATTTCCTCCCCCGTTTCAGAACAATTACGTCAAAAACTCATCGAGAATGAAAGCAAGCTTGCAATTTTCCTGACAAAAAAAGGATATACTGAAAATCATCCTC
The DNA here is from genome assembly GCA_030611765.1 of Candidatus Cloacimonadota bacterium. Classification (GTDB taxonomy): domain Bacteria; phylum Cloacimonadota; class Cloacimonadia; order JGIOTU-2; family JGIOTU-2; genus Celaenobacter. Next base: position 888 of record JAUWPE010000068.1, read on the forward strand.
AACTCTTAACTCTCCGAGATGAGATCGATAATATCAAGCGCCAGATGAGGTCTGAAATAGATAAAATCCTTGAAGTAAATAAATACTCCTTCAATCCCCTTGATAGAAGACAGGAATTATTTACAGATATTATCACTACAGAAGTCGATTTTCAAACAGCCACAGCAAAAGTAAGTGGACTTGAAACAGTTGTGGAAGAATATTCTGTAAGGATGTCCGGTCTTCCGGATGCCGAATTGGAACTTGCCCGATTGGAACGCTCAAAAGCAATAAATGAGCAGATATACAGTATGCTCATTACGCGATATGAGGAAGCTAAAATCTCTGAAGAGGGAAAACTCAGCAACATCAGGATCATCAATCGTGCAACATCTCCTCAAGCTCCTGTTTCACCAAAAGTGAAAATGAATATTTTCATTGGAATTATCCTTGGACTTGGACTTGGTATCGGTGCTGCCTTCCTGCTTGAATCTTTAAATACTAAGATAACTAATCTTTCTGATGTAGAACGCTATGTAAAATTACCTATACTTGGCACGATTCCCGATATTCCACTTGACGAAAAGCAGCTTGCTGATATTGAAGATCAGATGGTCAAAGAAAAGGATAAAGATAAGCTAAAGGAGTTTACCAATGTACAGCGGCAGATGGTTGCCCGTCTTGTTCCGCATTACAGCCCAAAATCACCGATCGCTGAAGCATACCGAACATTCAGAACAAATGTAGTTTCCTTGCCGACTAAAGTCCCAGGCGGTGGGAAATTATTTCTTGTAACCAGTTCGGGACCAAAAGAGGGAAAATCAACCTCCGCCGGCAACCTGGCTATAACACTTTCACAAATGCGTTCAAAAACCATACTTGTTGACTGTGATATGCGACGTCCAATGATCCATAATCTTTTTATGGTTTCCAGGGAAAATGGACTTTCTAAATTTTTAACAACTGACGAAATTGATATACATGATATTATAAAACCTTCCGGTATGGATAATCTCGATATTATTACTTCCGGTCACGTTCCCCCGAATCCTTCCGAACTGCTTTCCTCTAAAAAAATGGATGAGCTTTTTGCAAAACTGCGTGAAGAATATGATTATATCATCATTGACTCTCCGCCCATTATTGCCGTGACCGATGCTTTGATCCTTTCCAAAAAGGTTGATCAGCTGGTACTGGTTATCCGTGTTAATTCCACAGAGCGGGCGATCATAGAGCAGGCAAAGAGTCTTCTTCATAATATTGATGTGAAAGTCGCAGGCGTTGTGGTGAACGGTATCGAAGTGAAGAAATATTATAGCGGATATAAATATTACTATTACTACTACTATTATTATTACGCAGACGACGAAAAAGGTGCAAAAAAGAAAAAGAGAAAAAGTCAAGGTCACTCAAAGCTCTCGCGCAAAGCTTAATCTCTTCCTCGATATCCTTCATAAAAGGGATGATGGCTTTCACGAAGTTGAGACCATTATTGTGCCTATCTCCCTTGCTGACAACCTGATATTTAGATTGACAGATAAATCTCAGGTGAAAATTTTTTGCACCTCTGACACACTTCAAGAATCAGAGAATATCATTTACAAAATCGCTTGTTTTTTAAAAAATACATATAATGTGAAACATGGTGTTGAAATCAAATTAAAAAAGAACATCCCGTTCGCTGCAGGATTAGGCGGCGGTAGCTCGAACGCTGCTGTAACAATTCAGGTGCTGAATTCCATTTGGAAGCTCGATCTTTCAATGGCAGATATACACAAAACCGTCTCACTTTTCGGAAGCGACATCAATTTCTTCCTTGAAAATAGCACTGCACTCCTGAAAGGAAGAGGAGAGATCGTCCATGAAATTTTTCCTAGTCCACATATTGAGAATATACTCCTTATAAATCCCGGGATTGAGATCGCCAGCAGGAATGCCTACTCGTGGTTGGTCATAGATGAACCTCACGAAAAGATGAGATCAGCAATGATCACCGGCTTAAATAACAATGATGTTGAGGCGATATGCAAAAATCTGCACAACGGACTGGAACAGGGTGTCTTTGCTCATTATCCCATATTGCAAAAGATCAAAGCCAAACTTCTTGAACTGGGTGCAATGGGAAGTTTGATGTCTGGCAGCGGAGCAACGGTTTTTGGAATTTTTCCTTCGAGAGAGAAGCTCCTAAACGCAAAAAAGTATTTCAAAAAATATAAGTATTGGTTATTTGAAACCAAAATTGAACAAAAAGCGAATTAAATTATGAGATCAAAAATTCATATTTTTACAGGAAATGCAAATCCTGAATTAGCCCAAAAAGTTGCGGAACATGCTGGGTTACCTCTAAGCCGCGCCGAGGTTTTTAAATTCTCAAATGATAATACTTTTGTGAAAATTCTGGATAATGTTCGGGGTACGGATGTTTTTATCATTCAGCCCACCTGTATGCCCGTCAATGATAATCTTATGGAACTCCTTATTATGATCGATGCACTGCACAGAGCATCTGCGGGAATGATCACTGCGGTCATACCATATTACGGATATGCCCGTTCTGATAAAAAAGATCAGCCTCGAGTGCCCATAACAGCAAAGCTCGTGGCAAATCTTCTCACTGTTGCCGGCGCAGACAGGGTCGTGACCTTTGATCTCCATGCAAAGCAGATACAGGGCTTCTTTGATATTCCCGTTGATCATCTCTCAATGCTGCCGATATTTCTCAGTTATTTCCAGCCCCTTAATCTCAAAGATTGTGTAGTGGTTGCTCCCGATACTGGCGGCACTCAAAGAGCACGCATGCTTGGGAAGGGTCTCAATGCAAATATTGCTATTGGCGACAAACGCCGCATCGGAAATAAGGGCAAGCTTGAGCTCCTGAACGTTGTCGGCGAAGTGGAAAACAAAAACATCATAATCATTGACGATATTATCGATTCTGGAAATTCTGTCGTCAAAATGGCTGACGCCCTGAAGAACGAGGGTGCGAAAAAGATCTATTGTGCCTGCACTCACGCAGTTTTGAGTGGCAATGCAGTAGAAAGAATTGATAAGTCAAATATATATGAATTAGTTGTTACTGATTCTATTCCTCTCGGTGAAAAGAAAAACAAAAGCTCAAAGATCAAGCAGCTTTCTATTGCATCTCTTCTCGCTCAGGCGATCTTGAGAATCCATAACGAGGAATCGGTCAGTGTCTTATTCAAAATAGAAAATGAGGTTACATAAACCATGAAAATTAAAGCTGTAAAAAGAGAAACTGGAAAAAAAGCTGCCAAACAGGTACGCAACGAAAATAAAATTCCTTCGATCTTATATGGAGGAGGTGCAGAACCCGTACCATTGGAAATCGATTATTCCGAATTCTATCATTATTATAAAGAAAGTCTCGGACATCAGAGCTTTATTTTCCTTCAAATAGGAAAAAAAGAATGTAGATGCCTTGTGCGGGATATGCAGATCGATCCTGTCACAAGAGAGATCGTTCATCTAGATTTTCAGGAAGTTACTGCAGGACAAAAGCTTGATGTCGAAGTCCCGGTCGTGACACTTGGCGATGCTCCTGGAATCAAAGAGGGCGGTATACTTGACACAGGAGTTCGTGATCTGCAAATTCGCTGTATGCCAAAAGACCTTCCTGATGCCATCGAGATCGATGTTTCAGAACTTCAGATCGGAGATTCTATTCATATTGAGGATATTCAGCAAAAATATCCTGATGTCGAGTTCCTTCAACCATCAAACACAACACTGGTTTCAGTGCTGGTTCCTAAGATGGAAGTTGAAGAACCTGAGGAAGAGGAAGAGTTGCTGGAAGGTGAAGAAGGTGCTGAAGAAAAGAGTGCAGAAGTTTCTGAGAAAGAATCAGAATAACAAAGAATAATAATATACGTGAAATTAATTGTCGGGCTTGGAAATCCGGGACCTGAATACGAATCCACGCGGCATAACATTGGATTTATCACTCTTGATGCTGTGTGTGAAAAGTTGAGAGTTCCCGATTATAAGAAGTTCAAGAACTATCGCCTTGCCCGAAAGGATGAGTGGCTTTTTCTTAAACCGCTCACCTATATGAATCTTTCAGGACAGCCAGTTTCGTCTGTAATGAAAGAATTTGACATAAAAAAAAGTGATCTTTTAATTTTATTAGATGATGTGCATATTCCGCTGGGAAAGATCAGAATCCGCCGCAGAGGTTCGGATGCCGGACATAACGGCTTGAAATCTGTGATCGAAGCGCTGGACTCCGAAGATTTCCCGAGAATGCGTATTGGAATTCTCCCAGAAGCTTATGAATCAGCATCCGAGCTTACAATGCCTTTGGAAGAATTCGTATTGATGAACTTCCTTAAAGAGGAACTCCAATGCGTCCAGGAGATTATTCCTGTAGCAGTGGAATTAACATCATACTTTATATATCAAAATTATAAAAAGATGAGCGCTGCATATAGCAGACTCTGTTCCTTATCCGTGGAATGACGGATTGCTCTTCCGCTTAAGCGGAAAATAAAACCGAAAGGAATGCTATGAAAAAATTCTACGAATCGATGATCATCATCAAACCACTTTCTGAAGAAGAGACAAATCAGACAATCGAAGCAGTCAAAAATTTTCTTACAGAACGCGAAGCTGAAATTGACAATGTGAACATCTGGGGATTGCGCAGACTTGCCTACGAGATTGAAAAACAGGCCGAGGGCTATTATGTAATTCTGTATTTCTCCCTTGAACCAAATCACATAACAGCTCTTGAAAATTTCTACCGCCTGAATGAAAATATCATAAGATTCAACGTCATTAAAAAAGAAAAAGGTTAAAAAACCTATGCTTTCTAAATTGCATATAGCAATTATAAGGAGAGAGGAGATCCTAAATGGCAAAAAAACTTAATCTGCCGAGAATTAACAGCGTTATCGTTTCCGGACGATTAACAAGAGATGTCGAACTTCGTTATACCGGCTCCGGAACACCCGTTGCCTCAATGAGCATTGCGGTGGACAGAAGGTACCTTGATTCCGATAACAACTGGCAAAGCGATACGAGCTTTTTCCGTATCACTGCATGGGCTGGTGTTGCAGAACGTGCATCAGAGTCGCTCTCAAAAGGAGCACCTGTCGTTATTGAAGGAACCCTTCAATCGAGAACCTGGAAGGATAAGGATGATAATAATCGCACTACCGTTGAAATAGTTGCGAGAAGAATCCAGAACCTTGAAAGAGAAGCTCAGGAAGGAGCCCCGGAAGAAAAAAGCCCTTCGGACGACCATGAATCGGATGACGAAATTCCCTTCTAAAACAAGATTGGAGATCTAACAGAACATGAGATACATGAAAAAAAACATGAGAAAGAGATATTGTAGATTCTGCAAATATCCTGATACTGAAATTGATTATAAAAACACAGAAATATTGCGCAAACACATCATTGAGTCAGGAAAAATCATACCAAGAAAAATCACCGGTGCCTGTAGTAAACATCAAAGAAAACTCGCTCGTGAAATCAAGAGAGCCCGTCAAATGGCTCTTCTTCCCTATATTGGCTAATACCTGATACTGATGATCCTCTACTGCGTTCTTATAGCGGTTGTTGCGCTCTTTTCCAGGGTTTTTGCACTGCTCATCGCTGTTCCCTTTGTCACAAAATTGATTTTTGCAACAGATGAGCAGGAGGTCCAGAGCAAATCAGAATCTCCTGCTCTTCTCCAATATCTGGGAATTTTTACTGCGATCTGTGCACTGCTTGTTATCGTAAAACTGCTTCCATTGTTACAAGCTTTGGAAATATGGATAAGCGTCGGTGCATGCCCCGTGGTTTTCGCTTTTGCACTTCAGCGGTATAGAAAGTATGAAACCGCTTTCCTTACTGCGCTCGTTCCAGGATTGCTCTTCATCGGCTTAAAGAATCTCTTTTTCTTTCCTTATATAAAATCATTAGCCGAGGAAAGCAATCAACTATTTATGAGCAGTATTGAGAATGTTTTTTCACCTGAAATGATGGAATCAATGTATCCAACCCTTGAAACAGTGAAGAATATTATGATCTACGGCAACGCATCCCTGTGGATGGTTGGCATTGTGATCGGTATATTCGTGGGTGCATTTATCTTTTCAAAAAGAAGTTCTCTCAAATGGCACTTCAATAAGATAAAATTCCACTATTACGTTCAATTGGGAGTTGCGCTTGGATTGATCTTGTTCATTATCAAATTTAGAGTTATCAGCTATAATGTACTTTTTATTGTCGGGCTTTTGTATCTTATTCAGGGCTATTCGGTTCTATACTGTTATGTAGAATCGATGATGAAAAGAAGTAAATTCCTGGGAATTGTCATGTTGATAATTCCAATATTCAGTTATATATTATTACTTGTTATCACAATTGTAGGTCTTCTTGACAACTGGTTACCATTACGAAAATTTGCACATAATAAAGGAGATAAAGAATGAATATTATTTTGAAGAAAAATGTCGAAAGTCTCGGTGCTGTCGGTGATGTCGTGAAGGTTGCTGACGGCTATGCGAGAAACTTCCTTTTCCCAAAAGGTTTTGCGATACAGGCGAACGACAAAAATAAAAAATTGATCGGAAAATTCAAAGACGAGGAAGAGAAACGTCTTGCCGAAGAACAGAAACAGGCAGAGATGATCATCAAACAAGTTGAAAAAACCTCAATACTTTTCACCCGTCTTGCTGACGAAAATGGTCATCTTTATGGGTCTGTAAACGAGCAGGATATTGTGAACGAACTCAAAGAAAAAGATTTAATTATTGACAAGCACAATGTGAAAATTGAACAACATATTAAAGAGCTTGGTGACAACGAAGTGACCATCGAGTTCAAAGATGATATAAAAGGAACCTTGAAAATCAAGGTTGAAAAAGAAGAGAAAGAGTAAAATATGAGAAAAGTAATCAGCATTATCAAAGAAGCAATTATGTGGATAGCTATTCTGTGTGCCTTTGCTGCTATCGGATTTGCCAGCGATGACCCTTATCGCACCAGTATTATCTGGGTAGTTTTTGCGATCGTGGTCTTCACTGTTGGTTTCTTCATAAAAAAACATGCGAAGCGCAGAACAGTTACTACAAAAGGTCAGCTCATAGCAAAGAAAATTATCGGTGCTCTTTTAGTACTTATCGGCTGTTTCTTGCCGGCTCAGGTATTTGGCAATTTTGGATTCCCCTTCATAACACTGTTTCTTATCTTCGTTTTTGCAGTAATATTAGTTGCAATCGGTGCCTTTGCAGTTCTTATCATCAATAAATATGGCGGCTTCTTTTCTGTTCTTGGATATCTACTGCTGCTCATCGCTGCACTTCTTCCGGCACTTGCAATGTCCGGTTATGATTTGAGCTACGGCGCACTGAGTACCGTGTATTATCTGGTTCTGCTGCTCGCGATTTTCTCCTGGGTAGGGCTTTCTATGGTCTTTACCAAGAAAATCGAGTAAATGTCATCATTTGTAAAAATTAGTTCGATAATAGAAAATCTCATTCGGAATCTTTCCGAAAAGGGATTTTCTCGTGAAATAAAAACTGCCTTCCTCTGGCGGAGGATCGTTGGAGATATTCTCGACAATAAAACCCGAATTCTAAAATTTGATAATAATGTGCTCTACATCCTGGTCGAAAATAATATCTGGCTTCAGGAGCTTGTGCTGAAAAAGACCGAGATTTTGGATCGGCTCAACTCTCAGCTCGACCCACCCTATCAAATCAAAAATATTATTTTTTCTCTTTCAAGTAAAAAGATATCTGCATAAATAACCTAATATTATGAAACTCAAGATTGCTCCCTCAATACTTTCTTCGGATTTCCTTCATCTTGAAAAGGAGATCCGGGCAGTGGAACAAGCAGGTGCCGATATGCTTCATCTCGATATTATGGATGGGCATTTTGTGCCGAATTTGACTTTTGGTCCGGGAATCGTAAAAAAAGTTCGTTCGATCACCCATCTTCCCATCGATGCGCATCTCATGATAACAAATCCAGCAGATTTCATTGATAAATTCATTGATGCCGGTGTGAATTATCTGTCCTTCCATATTGAAACCGATACAAATTATGTGAGCTTGTTCCGAAAGATCAGAAAGTTAGGGGTGAAAGCAGGTATTGCAATAAATCCTGAAACCTCCATCGATGCTCTTCCCGGCGTCATTGATGAAATCGATTACGTGCTCATTATGTCCGTACATCCCGGCTTCGGAGGGCAGGCATTTATCGAAGAATCCGTAAAAAAAATCATCGAAACAAAAGTGATCATCGGTTCGAGACAGATAGAGATCGAGATCGATGGCGGAATAAACTATCAAACTGCAAAACTGGTGAAAGAAGCTAGTGTGAATATTCTTGTGGCTGGCAATTTCATTTTTAAGAGTGATGATTATGCAAAGACAATAGCAGGACTTCGTAATGTTTGAATCACTCACAGATAAACTCAATTCGGTTTTTTCAAAACTTAAATCTCGCGGAAAACTATCAGAAAAAGATATCAAATCCGGATTAAGAGAGATACGCTTAGCTCTTCTGGAAGCTGATGTAAACTATAAAATTGTAAAAGATTTCATCAAAAGCGTTGAAATAAAATCACTTGGAGAACGCGTCCAAAAATCACTCACGCCCGGGCAGCAGATCGTAAAGATCGTTAATGAAGAACTTGTCCAATTGATGACTTCAGACGTACAAGAAAAACCGCTTCCCAAGAACAGAATATCAAAATTATTGATCGTGGGATTGCAGGGATCGGGCAAAACAACCGCCTGCGGCAAGCTGGCATTGCACTATAAAAAAAATGGTTATGACCCACTTCTCGTTGCTGCCGATATGTACAGACCCGCTGCGATCAAACAGCTTGAAATGCTGGGAAAATCGATTGACGTTCCTGTTTATACAGAAGATACTACAAAGGTCACCAAAATCGCAAAAGGCGCTTTGAAATATGCCGCGAAGGAATTCCTCAACCTTGTTATCTTCGATACTGCCGGCAGATTGCACGTGGACAAGAAGATGATGGAAGAGGTTGAAGATCTTGCAAAAGTTATCTCTCCGGACCAAATCCTTTATGTGGCTGATGCAATGACCGGACAGGATGCGGTGAACAGTGCAAAGGAATTTAATGAACGGCTCGATCTCACAGGCATTATCCTTACAAAACTCGATGGTGATGCGCGTGGTGGAGCTGCACTCTCGGTACGAGCAGTCACGGAAAAACCAATACGCTTTGTAAGTGTGGGGGAAAAACTCAGCGATCTTGAAGCATTCCATCCGGACAGAATTGCATCACGCATTCTCGGTATGGGAGATATGCTCTCACTCATTGAAAAAGCAGAAGTGGTCTTTGAAGAAGACGAGGCAGAGAAACTGCAAAAGAAGCTTCAAAAAAATCTTTTCACTCTCGATGATTTTCTGGATCAGCTAAGAAAAATGCAAAATATGGGTCCCATGGATGAGATACTGAAAATGTTACCCGGCAGCAATTCAAAGCTTATGAAAAACATCAAAGTTGACGAGAACGAGATCAAGCATATCGAAGCTATTATACTTGCCATGACCCTAAAAGAACGCGAGCATCCGGACATCATAAACGGCAGCAGGCGTCATAGAATTGCACAGGGCAGCGGCACTTCGCTTCAACGAGTAAACCAGCTTCTAAAACAATTCGACCAGATGAAAAAAATGATGAAACGCTTCAGCAAAGGGCACTTTGATATGGGAAAACAGATGTTCCCGATGTAGTTTTGAGGACACTATGGCAATACGAATTTTTGTAACAGGCGGCACTTTTGATAAGGAGTATAACGAGCTTACGGGA
>JAUWPE010000061.1 GCA_030611765.1 Candidatus Cloacimonadota bacterium
TTTTGCTCAAAACTCAAACTGATAATCGAGGTAGATGGGAAAATTCATAAAGATAAAGGAGAAGATGATATCGTTAGACAATCAAGATTAGAATCACTTGGACTGAAAGTACTGAGATTTAAGGCAAGTGATATTATGAAGAATCTTAATGAAGTTATTGAAGCTATTGTAGATTATATCGAGGAATTTGAGAAGAAATAACACACCCTGATTCCACCGGAAAAGAGCTGCAGTTAGTAAGGTTTAAAATCAACACACCCCGTCCGCAAGCGGACACCCCTCTTTTTAGAGGGGAAAAATTTAGATATTCAAATTATTTGACATTTTGAACATCTATATTAGGTAAAATATTTATTAATCGTTATTGAATATGAATAATCGATAAAATCTCCTCTAATTTATCACGGCGTCCTGTCTGGGCGTAGCGTAGCGAAGACTGAAATGGAATGAAGACGGAAAAGAGGAGTACGGCTTTAGCCGGGAGGTGTGTTAAATGAAAATATATTACAATCCAAAATTGAAGAAACTTGCTCGAAAACTCCGAAATAATATGTCACCGCCTGAGGTCATATTATGGAATCAACTAAAAGGAAAAAAGTTGGGATATGATTTCCATCGTCAAAAGCCAATCGATAATTATATAGTAGATTTCTTTTGCTCAAAACTCAAACTGATAATCGAGGTAGATGGGAAAGTTCATAAAGATAAAGGAGAAGATGATATCGTTAGACAATCAAGATTAGAATCACTTGGACTGAAAGTACTGAGATTTAAGGCAAGTGATATTATGAATAATCTTAATGAAGTTATTGAAGCTATTAAGAATTATATTGAGGAATTTGAGAGAAGATAAACACACTCCCGATTTCGTACTGCTTTAGCCAAAAAGTGTATGAAGTTGAGAAAAATGGATGAAGAAACACACCCCGTCCGCAAGCGGACACCCCTCTTTTTAGAGGGGAAAAATTTAGATATTCAAATTATTTGGCATTTTGAACATCTATATTAGGTAAAATATTTATTAATCGTTATTGAATATGAATAATCGAAAAAATCTCCTCTAATTTATCACGGCGTCCTGTCTGGGCGTAGCGTAGCGAAGACTGAAATGGAATGAAGACGGAAAAGAGGAGTACTCCGCCAGCTGGCGGAGGGAGGTGTGTTAAATGAAATTATATTACAATCCAAAATTGAAGAAACTCGCGCGAAAACTCCGAAATAATATGTCACCACCTGAGATCATATTATGGAATCAACTAAAAGGTAAAAAGTTGGGATATGACTTTCATTTTTTTGCCTGCCCTTTCAAAGTATAGTCACTCTCACTATCTATTATGAGCATATCCGCCTTAATGTACTGTACTACATCTTTTAGTGTGTATTTTCGGATAGTTAACATAACATCTGCCGGGAGTATCCACGTCGAATACCATCATACCATTATTGAAAAACCATCTGGCAGTTATATCTTTTTCCATAACCTCGCCTATATATTCATTAAACTTTGCCTTATCAGTTTTTAAGAGCTCGATAAGTTCTTTAGGCATAGATTTATATCTATCTTCTGAAAAATCAAATATTCCACCATCTGCTATACATGCTTTAATACTATGTTCAAAAGCCACAGCTCTTGGTGCCAAATATCCTCCCATGCTTATCCCCATAAGAGCCATCTTATTAGAATCCACATCATTACGGGTAATAGCATAGTCCACAACAGGAGTTACAACCTTTTCCCAATCGTATCTAAACGGAATATTTTGAAGACGAATAACAGCTCCCTGCCCTGGCCCTTCAAATATGAGGCAGTTATATCCACGTTTTGTTGCAGAATGTGCAATCTCAAAGTACAATTCCTCTCCCGTACCGTCAAACCCTGTATGAATTATTAAAAGTGTGGGTTTTTTAAGATGTGTCTTACCCTTAACAAAATAACCGGGAAGGGTTGTTTCCTCGTATGGAATTGTAATAGGCGTAATATTTGGCATATATCTCGGCGCTCTTAGAAAACTCTCTTTACTTTTTCTCCTTCCTTCAAATGATTTTCACTTCATCCTTAATTTAAAGCATTTTGTGCTATTATTTTACTAGATCAAGTATCCTCTATTTTGAATTTACATCTTAAAGGCGAATTTCATATAATAGTTTGCGTACGGCGTTTTTCTTACTTTTTTTCTTGCTTAAAACTGACACGCTTGTTAGCATATATATTCTCTAATAAATGACAAGTCACAGCTTCATAGCTTTTTCAAAAACTGGATCTTTACCTTCAAGCAAATCATCAATTGTAGGATATACTCCAATGTCAGGATATAATGTCGGTTCGTTATCTTTGGATGAATCCGGTCTTTGAAAAACTTTAAAAGAAACTGCTATCATAGTTTTAGTTTCAGGAAGCCGAAAAAGGAGAATATCACCAAAAGATGTTGGTTTCTGCCCAATTGGTTCTCCGATTAAAGTAGCTAACTTATTATCACTCATAGTAGTAGCAAAATCTGATGCACTACTAAAAGTATCAGAACCAATCAATAATATAATTTTACCTGTAAATTTTTCTTCAATTTGTTTTATTTTCCAATTAGAATATCCATTTTCAAGATCACTAAAATATGATTTTTTATTATCAGATTGATTTGATTTCAATTTTACTAATACTGGAAGTTTAAAATCCTGATCGGGATTTTCCTTTAAATAATACTGTTTTAAACTATTGAACGTGCCTTTATAAGTATCTTTTAACAATTCAGATAATTTAATTTCTGGGACTGAAAATCCTTTAATAGTGTCAGGAATATTACAATGATACATAAATAAATCGCCAAGACTACTATTTCCACCACTATTATATCTCAAATCAATTATTATCTTATTAACATCATTTCTTTTCATATCATTAAACATTTTTTCCAGAAAATTCTCATAATTTGGGAAGAAGATATAAGTTAGTGAATAAGCAATTGGATGTAAATACCACCTTAAATTGTCTTTAATAAAAGATTTAAGGGTTTGACGATCAAAAAATTTATTGAATTGATAATAACATGTTTTTTCTTCAGGAAAAATTTGATAAGAATGAGGTTTATTCTTCTTTTTAGCAGTAATCTTATTACAAGGTAGTAATTTTCTCCACTTTACCTTTTTTTGTGGATATAATGTAACAGTTTTTTCGATTTGATCTGAAAGGATTGTTAGACTTAAAGAATCAGCAGAATCGGCAATATCCATTAATTTTAGGAAAACAGGATTAGAAAATAACTGCTGTAATTGTGTTTTCTTCCAGATTTCATTCTCACATGAAATAATCGAACCACCCAAATCAATCGTTTCATTGACAGTTAACTTGTTTATTTTAATAATTCTTGCACCAATTAATTTTTCTGATAAAGATTTTCCTGTATCCAAAATGTATAATTTATTTTTAAGCCATTTATAGTGAATTGGATATTGAGATTCAGTTTTGTATAGATTGCTAATAAAAACTTTAGTGTGAGCATCACCGATTTTGGCGACAAATTGCTGTAATTTTATTTGATATTCCGTTTCATTATTCAGATTTTGAAATTCCGTTAACAACTTTCCTTTTTCAGCATTAAAAGCATCTTTTGAAAAATTCTCATAAATATTCGGATGTGAATCTTTTAACACTTTTATTAAATAGATAAAATCTTTCTGATAAGAATTTAGGTTTTCCGAATTTTCGATTTTTATGCCCAGCTCTCTTGTTTTTAATACTTGATTACTTGAACACCCAAACATTACGATGATAAAAATTATTAACCCAAAATATTTTTTTTTCATTTTTTGGCCTTCACTATTTTTATATTATCTTTCCTGTAATTTATTTAATCCATATTTTTGCTAACGGTTGACGTCTGTCACGAACGGAGCTTGCGGAATTTGTGGACACATTGTTATACACCGTGCAGTACACTGCTGATTTATTATAATTCAATTTTTAAATTTAAGCATTTCTTACTTTTAATTTCTTCTAGTTTATGTCGAATTTCTTTCCAGTAAGGATGATTTTTCGAGAAGGCAATTTTCTGATATTGCTCAGTTAATTCAGGGAAATGCCGATCTAAAATGGATTTTACATTAAGCCAGTTTTTATCATTCTCTGACTCCATGTGTAGTTTATATACCCAAATTGTATCTGAATACGGAGCTACCAGTTCTATTACAGATTCGATATCAGTGATAAAGGGCATTACTGGGCAGATCAATGTGTAGGTTGGGATACCAGCACTTTTTAATCTTTTAAGTGCTTCTATCCTCTCCTTATTCGATGGTGCATTTTTTTCGAACAGTTGTCGAGTTCGCTCATCCTGGAAAGCGATAGAAAAACCTACGGAGGATCCTGGCATTTTTGCAAAAAGATCAATATCTCTCGTCACCAATCCCGATTTAGTCAAGACGGAAGCCGAAAAACCTCTTTTTGCAAATACCTCTAGTGCTTTTCTGGTTTGTTTAAAGATTCTTTCAGAAGGTTGATATGGATCACTATTCATTCCCATATAGATATCTTCTGAATCTAATGAAGATATTTCCTCTGTCAATCGTTCAACAAAATTTTCATGTATAAATATCTCTTTCCCCCAATTAGTCTCAGCTTTATTCAACGCATAACAGTAGTGGCAAAAATGTTCACAACCAATGTAAGTATCTATTTGATAATTATGCATTTCTAAGCTGCACGGATTAAGAATTTTCCGGCGAGAACACCTATTTACTTTCATAGTCTTATCCATTTTTCAAAATATTTTTACTGTTTCGAATGACGTATAACGTCCTGCGTGTTTGCGAAGTCCCGAATGGATTTAGCAAAGCGTTGCAAACACGCTGTTAGGCGAAGTATCTGTTTTGTACCTTTATGCATTTGTATGATATTACTCTGCATTTACCATAGAATTATTTTCTTCAATAAATGATAGTCTTTCATTGGCTATATCCCTAATATTAGAGAAATGGCATGGTAAACCACGAGCATATAAAATATTTGGTCCATTCATTAAATGGAAATGGAGATGAGGTGCATCTGAATTACCCGAATTTCCTAAAAGACCAATGACCTGTCCTTGCTTTACTAAATCCCCTTGTTTGATTGTTAAACTTCCGGGAATCATATGTGCATAGAAAGAATATTCATCTCCAGAATGTCTCAGTATTATATAATTGCCTGCTACTCCAGCGACAAAACCATATTTTTCCTTGAATTTATTCCACTTCTCTTCTGGCAAACGGGAACGCCATCCAGGTGGATTTTCAGGGAACTCGTTAAAACAGTCAACGACTTTACCATCAGTGACAGCGTAGATTTTTTTCCCATAACTTGGATAATTCTTATTATCACAATTTTTTTCTGGGACTATCATAAAATCGCTATTTAATTTAATAAGGTCTATTGCAAACTCTTCACTATGACAGCGGCGGTGAATGTGAATATTATCGTAATTGTTAGCCACAAGCCAAACTCCTTTCAGTGGGAATATGTATCTATTCTTGTTTTCGTATTGAATAATTGGAATCTTGCAAATAGAATTTCTTTCTTTACTATTTTTAGTGTAAAAGACAGACACAATGCATTCATCAATGGGTTCTTTCTGAAAGATTTTAAAGTGTTCCAGCAAAACTCCTGTTTCCTGATTTGGCTCTAATGTTGGTTTAGAAGATATACACTCATTATTCCAGAACCCTTTCATGCCTAAAAATATTTGAGCTATTTCGCCACGAAAATTCTTTACATTCTTTGCAAGGATTTGTGTTAAATTTTCCAAGATTTCTTCAGGGTAAACGAACTGTTTTACAGTCTTGTTTTTTATTCTAATATCAAATGAAAGCTTCTTTATCCTGACAGCCTCAGAATTTGTATTTTTAATCCGCAATGCTCTTAACAAAACATCAGATTCGACAATAGAGCCGACCTTTCGAGCAGCATTAATTAGATAATCTTGGGGAAGAAAAAATAATTTCATCGTGTTCTCCTTAATATTTTTTCCTTAAAATTAAAAAACAGCATTTCGCATAACGGTTGTATCCCCGACATATGTTGTGGATATTTTCTTTAGATTCCTGAAAGGGTTGGGGATACCCCCAATCTGGGAGTGTATACGAACTTTTTTGTATAATTACGGTATTATTCATCATCAAATTTCAACTCGTCTAACGGACTCTTTATCATATCACTTGCATTTTTCGATAAATGAGTATATATTTCTGTAGTTTTTACCCCTTCTAAATTTCTGTTCTGAAAATTAAGATAAAAATAACGGAAGTATTTACATTAATTTTTTTGAGTATTCTTGATATATCTTCTTTGTATCAGTCTATTTTTATATTCAGTTAATATTTTTATACATTACCGATACTTTTTTGTAGCTATAACATACATTTGGCTATTCAAATTACATCTTTTGCATAACTTTAAAGTATAAACCACGTTTCCATGTCTCCACATATTCTTTTTCTTTATCTGAGGAAATTTAATTTCACTGTCAATTTTTTCTCGATTCTTGATTTTGTATATTTCTCAAAGGAAAAATTTTAAGGAACTAAGGAATTTTGTCATAAAAAGAAAGTCGATAACTCATTATTCGAAAAAACCACATTTTCTTGACACGAAAACCACTCGGATATTCTCAAGATAAATTTTTCGTTCAGGAGGAATGGATGCCAATTAAAAAATTGGATGATGTCATTGAACTTGTTAAAACGAAGCCCAAAAAGAGAATAGTTATTGCTTTTGGGCAGGATGATACAACCATCGTAGCTGCAAAAAAGGCGATAGATCTTAAATTTGCAGATATTACTATAGTAGGGGACAAAGAAATCATCAAAGAAATCTGCAAACGGAATAATATCGATCCTAATATTTTTAAAATTGTTAATGAGCCGGATGAGATGGAATCCGGCAGAAGATCAATCGCTCTAATTAATGAAGGAAAGGGTGATGTGTTGGTGAAAGGATTGATCTCGACCGATAAAATGCTGAAATGTATTTTGGATAAAGAGAATGGATTGATGATTCCTGGTCAAATTCTATCTCATGTTTCTATTGCTGAGATCCCCAATTATCATAAACTTCTTATTTTTTCTGACGCAGCGTTTATCCCAAGACCGAATATCGAACAAAAGATAGCCATGACTAATTATGTTATAGCGACAGCACGAAAGATCGGCATTGAGAGACCGAAAGTTGCTATTATCTCTTTTTCGGAAAAAACAAATCCGAAAATTCCAACTGCTGTTGACGGTGCCCTTATTTCAAAAATGGCTGAGCGCGGGCAGATCAAAAATGCAGATATTGATGGCCCACTTTCAATTGATCTTGCAATCGATCCCGAAAGTGTAAAAACAAAAGGTGTAAAAAGTTGTGTGGAAGGAAATGCAGACTGTCTTATTTTCCCATTTTTAGAAGCTGCAAATATCTTCTACAAATCATTAACCTATTTTGCAAATGCAAAAATGGCAACTCATATTGTTGGTTCAAAAGTTCCCACAGCGATCTCTTCACGGGCCGACACAGTAATGAATAAATTATACTCAATGGCTTTTACCTGTTTGTTGGCTGAAAAAGAAGAAGAGGAATAATAGTTGAAGATAATAATTGCTTCCGGTCATGCCGGTTATGCACTCAAAGAGAAGCTTATTGCTTATCTCATAAGTAGGAATTATACTGTATTAGATGGGGGGGCATCTTCTGCTGAATCCATAGATTATCCCGATTATGGATTTCCTGCCGCTGAAAAAGTCGCAGATGGCACAGCAGATTATGGAATTGCGATCTGCGGATCAGGCATTGGTATGAGCATAGTTACAAATAAAGTAAAAGGTATTCGAGCTGCGCTTTGCACCTCAAAAACCATTGCCAGACTATCACGCCAGCATAATGATGCAAACATGCTTATACTTCCCGGAAGATTCATGCCTTTTGAAGAAGCAAAGAAAATAGTTGACACGTGGATCACCACAAAATTTGATGGCGGTCGTCATCAAAGACGCATAAATAAAATAAAAAAATACGAGGAACGCCGATAAGTTCTTAGTAATTCTCTGATTTGTAAATACATAATTTAAACACGATAAACCATTTTCAAAAATCATAATTACGGAGGAATAATGTTAAATTATGATGAAATAAAAAAAGTTGATCCTGAAATCTATGAAGCAATAATGAATGAGGTTGAAAGACAGTATCATAATCTTGAGCTTATCGCTTCTGAAAATATTGTATCTGAAGCAGTTATGGAAGCTGCCGGCTCTGTCCTTACGAACAAATATGCAGAAGGATATCCTTATAGATACAGCCGTAAAACAGGCGAGTTGCTTTACAGATTGTATGGCAGATATTATGGCGGGTGCGAATTTATTGATGATGTTGAGCGTCTTGCAATTGAAAGAGCTAAAGAACTTTTTGGTGCTGAACACGCAAACGTCCAACCGCATTCCGGCTCTCAGGCAAATATGGCTGCCTATTTTACGCTTATAAAACCAGGAGATACGATCCTTAGCTTGGAGCTTACTCACGGTGGGCATCTTACTCATGGACATCCGCTTAGTTTTTCAGGTAAGCTCTTCAATATTGTACCTTACGGAGTGAATAAAGATACAGAGCAATTTGTGTA
This sequence comes from Candidatus Cloacimonadota bacterium, assembly GCA_030611765.1. Taxonomy (GTDB): domain Bacteria; phylum Cloacimonadota; class Cloacimonadia; order JGIOTU-2; family JGIOTU-2; genus Celaenobacter. The sequence goes on from JAUWPE010000061.1 coordinate 8,622, forward strand.
TGAGGAGATTCGAGAAAAAGCTCTTAAGTGCAAACCCCAGATGATCCTGACAGGTGCCAGCGCCTATCCTCGAACAATTGATTTTGAAAAATTTAGAGAGATCGCTGATGAAGTTGGTGCAACGCTTGTCGTGGACATGGCTCACATTGCCGGCTTGATCGCAGCAGGTCTTCATCCCAATCCTGTTCCATTTGCAGATATTGTTACTACTACAACGCATAAAACCCTTCGAGGTCCAAGAGGAGGTATGATACTCTGTAAGAAAAAATATGCTCAAGAACTCGATAAATGGGTATTTCCCGGCATTCAGGGCGGACCTTTGGAACATATTATTGCTGCGAAAGCAGTTGCATTCAAAGAAGCATTATCCGATAATTTCATTGTTTATCAAAAGCAAATTCTTGCAAACGCTCAAGCTCTTGCAAACGGTCTTATGAAACGAGGATTCAACCTGGTGTCTGATGGTACTGATACTCATCTTATGCTCATAAATCTTGGTTCTGAAGAAGAGGGAGGACCCTCAGGTAAAAAGATGGAAGGTTCCTTGGATCTCGCAGGTATTACCGCGAATAAGAACACAGTTCCTTTTGATACACGTCCTCCATTTGTGGCGTCTGGAATTCGTCTCGGCACACCGGTTGTGACCACAAGAGGCATGAAAGAAGCTGATATGGATATAGTGGCAGATTTCATCAAAAAAGTGTATGATAACTATGATGATGAAGAACAATTAGCAAAAATAAAAGATGATGTACAGGCACTCTGTGCACAATTCCCAATATTTGAGGAATTAAGAAAATAAAGAAGGTTTCTATGATTACATTCAGACATGGCGATACTATTACCGAATTGCTGGAAACTGATAAAGATGCATTAAGAAAGATGTATCTGAACGAAATTACAATTCAATATAAAAAATGGAAAGCAGCAAATCTTGAGATCACTTCGAACAGTCATGAAGATTTGAAAAAGAAGATAAATCTCTATTCGGAATACCGTGAGTTTCTGTTTACTAAAAAATTCAGAGAGGAAAACACTTTTCTTAGACAAAGAAAATTATTCGAAACCGTACTTTCCGAATTTCTATACTATGTTATGAAAGACCTGAAAATAATTGAGGAAATGGATCTCCATTTCGGTCGGGCTGATATTCCTTTGAATCTGAAATTCGAATATAATAAACTGGAAAATATAAAAAAAGAGAAATTGCTTTCCTTTTCGTACCAAAAAATGCGCATGGTTGTGGGTAAAAACTTACAGGTGAAATATCGTATTGAAGATAGAAAAAGTTATATTGAATTCGATATGATGTTTCCCATTATTATTGCAGAATCCGCAATGGTTCTTGATGACTGGTTTGTGCTTTCCTATCAAAATCAGGTTCGAAGAGTAAAATCTCTCTTTCCAAAATGCCTGAATTTTATTATTTGTGAAGTGGTGCATCACGACTTTCGGGTGGATGTCTCAAGTTCAAATATAGATGGCATTTACATTCTTCAACAGCAAACTACTCGTATGAAGAGAAGAAACATTTCCTGCGAGGTGCTCGAGGCATTTCTTCACAAGATTCAAACCCATCTGTACCAGCAACGTGAGGATATGCTCAAGAAAATAAAAAAAGGTGTATTAGCCGATTAATCGAAACTATATGGAGTCATAATGAATATACAAGAGATCAATCAAAAAGTAATTGAAAAGACAAAGTTTGTTCAGTCCATTTTCACTGAGATAGGAAAGGTGATTGTAGGTCAGGAATATATGATACGGCGGTTGATAATCGGTCTATTTGCTGACGGACATGTGCTGATCGAAGGTGTTCCGGGACTTGCAAAAACACTTGCTGTGAGCACTCTCGCTGATGTGATCAGTGTTGGTTTCAGGCGAATCCAGTTCACTCCCGATCTTCTTCCTGCAGACCTTATCGGTACGCTGATCTTTAATCAAAAAGAGGGGACATTCACACCGAAAAAAGGTCCTATCTTTTCGAATATCATTCTTGCTGATGAGATAAACCGAGCTCCTGCAAAGGTGCAAAGTGCACTTTTGGAAGCTATGCAAGAACGCCAGGTAACAATAGGAGAAAAATCCTATAAACTGGAAGAACCATTCCTCGTTCTTGCCACACAGAATCCCATCGAACAGGAAGGAACCTATCCTTTGCCGGAAGCTCAGGTCGATAGATTTATGCTGAAATTGAAGGTAACCTATCCGAAAAAGGAAGAGGAACGCGAGATCATCAATAGGATGTCCGACAATAAGCCGATCGATGTGAAAAAGATTATCAAACCAAAAGATGTGCTTAATACACGGGCATTAGTGAATGATATTTATGTCGACGAGAAGATCAAAGAGTACGTGTTGAATATTGTTTTTGCAACCAGATCACCAGAGGAATATGGACTGAAAGACATCAGCGAATTCATTGAATACGGCGCATCACCACGCGCATCGATCTATCTGGTGCGTGCAGCAAAAGCAAATGCATTGCTTGATCAGCGCGGTTATGTATCACCCGAAGATATTAAAGAGATCGGCAAAGACGTGCTGCGTCATCGTATCATACTTACTTACGAAGCTGAAGCTGAGAATGTGACCTCTGAAGATATTGTTGATAGGATATTTGATGAGATTGAAATTCCCTAACCCGAATGAAGCGAAACCAAAAGATATATAACCACCAGTCTCCGTTGCACTACGCCTTGGCGGGCAGAGGACACCAGTCTTCATTACATTACGCCGTGGCAGGCAGAGAGCACAGAGAAAATGCAGAATATTTTTAATCAAATAATTATTTTATATATTCCTGTAAATAAGTTTCGCAGTAAATATTATAAAAGGTTAAATATGATTTTTTCAAGTAATTTCCATCCTGTGAAATATGAATACCTAATTACTCCCGACCTGTCGGGACTAATGAAATTTCAAATGACAAATGGCAAAAAATAATAAATTCGATTTAGAGGAAAGAACTGCAAAATTTGGCGAGGATATTATTGAATTTGCAAAATGGGTATAATAACATGAACCACGAAAATAAAAGTATGCCCTCGTTCCCAAACCCTTCAGTCTTCTCCTTCCCAAACCCTTCAGTCTTCTCCTTCCCAAACCCTTCAGTCTTTTCGTTCCCAAACCCTTTAGTCTTCTC
>JAUWPE010000151.1 GCA_030611765.1 Candidatus Cloacimonadota bacterium
GCTTTTTGGTGCAGTCGGAACTGCGGGTCAGCGATGTACATCCACACGCAGAGTGCTTCTTCATGAAGATGTTTTTGATGATTTTGTTCAGAAACTGGAAAAAGCTTATGGCTCAGTTCCGATTGGAAATCCACTTGATGAAGGCGTGCTCATGGGTCCGCTTGTTGATCGATCTGCAGTAAAAGCGTATAAAAATGCTTTGGAAAAGATTGAAGAACAAGGCGGCGAGATAATTTTTGGTGGTGAAGTGCTGACTGAAGATGTGCCTGGAAGTTGCTATGTGCTCCCGACAATTGCTATTGCCGAAAATAATATGCAAATCGTGCAGGAAGAGACCTTTGCACCGATCTTATATCTGATCAAAATTAAAAATATCGATAATGCAATTAAGCTTCATAATGACGTTCCTCAAGGACTTTCTTCAGCAATATTCACCAACAATCTCCAATATGCCGAGCAGTTCCTCAGCGATAGAGGGAGCGATTGCGGTATTGCAAATGTAAATATCGGAACAAGCGGAGCTGAGATAGGCGGTGCATTTGGTGGTGAAAAAGAAACAGGCGGCGGACGCGAAGCCGGAAGTGATGCATGGAAAGCGTATATGCGCCGTCAAACGAACACCATAAACTGGGGCAAAACAATGCCTTTGGCTCAAGGTGTAGAATTCGATATTTAATATGAAAAATGATAAATAATAAAATTCTTGAAAGAAATCTGAATGTATTTCAAAGTGGGGCATAAATAAAATGTCCCACTTAAATTTTTTAAAGAAAAGGAGAAACATGGCTAATCAAAAACAACAGCAGATCAAGATCAATATACCCAAAGAAAATTCCGAAGGTATCTATTCAAATGTTGCTTTTATGAATTTCAATCAATCGGAATTTGTGGTAGATTATGGAAGAATTTTACCGGGAGTACCGGAAGCAACAGTTTATTCCAGAATTATCCTGTCCCCACAACATGCAAAACGATTTATGCAGCTTTTGGATAGAAATTTGAAGAAATATGAAGAACAATTTGGTGAAATAAAATTGCCCGAGCAGGGATCAAAAAAGAATATTGGCTTTCAGCAGGCAACTATAAATAGCTGATTCAAGCTCTGAAATAGAACGCAGATTATGCAGATTTGGCTGATGAACACTGATTCAGAAAAAAATATTGAACAATTTAGTTTTCATCTTTATTATAATTCGTGATAGTTCGTGTTAATTCGTGGTTAAAAGAAGTGAGCAAAATCTTCCGGACTATTATTATATTTTCTATAGTGCTATTGAGTATTTTTAGTTCACTATCAGCAAACCAGAAATGGAATGAATTCATTCTCGAACTTCGTACAGGAGATATTCTTCATGTTGGTGATTCTTGCTGGATTGTGCCGCAGGATACAACGCTCATCATAACTGATTCTATACCTTTTTTCGTTCAACAAGAATGCACGAATACAACCGAGTTCTATGAGACTCTCAAGGACGAAGCAGATAAATCTGATTTCACAAAACGGCTTTTCGATCTCGCATTTAAAAAAGGAACTGGAAATAAAGACCCTTTATACCAGCTCGAAAAAAGTGAATTACAGTTTTTCCCTTACAAGAATAAAATAATTAGGAATATTTATATAATGAATATCCCGATTTTCCAAACCGATTCAGACAAAGATATCAAAATAATACAGTGGGCAAAAAAAACTGGTGATAAGCTGCACATCGATACAAGAAAATGGGGCATCAAGAATCTTCTGCTGTTCAAAGAAGGTGAAGCTCTTTATCCAATATTAATGGCAGAGAATGAAAGAATGATTTATGAACTCCCTTATATAAATGAAGTTTATTTCGAAATTTATCCCTGCTTTAATGAGCCCGATTATGTTGATGTTGTGGTCCTCACAAAGGACAAATTCCCTGTTGGTGCCAATCCGAGTATCTCTGCGTTGGACTCCTATCATCTTGAAATATATGATTTGAATATCGCCGGATTGGGACACGAAGTAAGTGCAAAAGTTGCATATGATGGAGGGAAAAAGGAAAAATTCTCTCTCCAGAATGCGCTCTACAAAGTATATCATATAGGAAATACTTTTACTACCGGAGAATTGTTTTATTCCAATCCCGAACATGAAGAACGTTATGGTTTTGTGTTCAATAGAGATTTCATACCTCACAAGATCAATATTGCCGGAGGTGTTGGATTGGAGAGGGTAAACACAACTCACACTCACAGTCCGGACTATAGCACATTTATTGAAAATCCGCTTGAGTATGTTAAGAGTGATGTTTATGTTGGTGTTGCAGAACTGCTGAAAATGTTCAGTCCGTTAAGAGTTGAATATCTTGTTGAATTAGTGAGAGTTACACACTATGATTACTACAAATATCCTTTGATCGGGTCTTTGTTTAATGATAGAACCGAGTTGTTACTTTCCTTTAATCATCATAGAAGTAAGTATTACAGAAGTAATCTTATTTACGATTTCGGTGAGATTGAATACATACCATACGGGCATCTGATCGAGATTCTTGGGGGAGTGGAGTATCCAGAATTATATGAAAAACGATACTACGCGGGAATTCGTTTTTCCCGGGGAAATTTTATATTTGAGAAAACTCTTTACTATTATTTGCAGTTTGGACTTGGAAGTTATTTTGATAGATTCCGGTTGAATGATCTTAATGAAGGAGTTTTATCTTTTAATGCTCATTTTTTTACCAAGCATTATAAGATTGGGAATTACGGGGTTAGAAATTTTATAGAATTTGATTATATGAAGGGATTGAATCAGCCCGATTATCAATATATTGATCTTCATAACATGCAGAATGTTAGGGGATTTGATGATACTAAAGCACGTGGACAGCAGCGGCTGGTAATTAATCTTGAAAGTGTCGCATATACCCCGTGGGATCTTATGGGATTCCGTTTTGCGATGTTTGGCTTTTTCGATATTGGTTTTATTGGAAAAGCAAATAGCAACATATTCTTTGATAAAAATTATATTGGCGTTGGTGCAGGTGTGCGGATGAGGAATGACAATCTCGTATTCAAGACAATACAGCTTAAAGTATCCTATTTCCCTGATATTGATGGAAATGATAAAATATCCCTTTCCCTTTCAGGTAAGCCGGATTTGAGCCTGCCTGGTTTCGATGTGAAATGCCCTGAGACTATTAAGTTTGAGTAACAAGACCTTGCGAATGGATGGTGGTTTGATTTTTTCACCACAGAGACCACAGAGAGCACAGAGGAATTTTATAATTAAAATTTAAGATTTTATCAGTGGGAACCTGTTCGCTTGCTGGCGAATCGCTTCACGCCCTTCCCGCTTCCCTCTTCGCTCTTCTCTCTTCTCTTTTCTCTCTTCGCTCTTCTCTCTTCCACATCCCGAGTCGTTCCCAACTCGACCGATTAGTGATTGCATGATTCGAGAAACATTGCCGATAATATTTTTCTTGACAAATAAAAAAATCAACATACAAAAAGGTCTGTTTCTGTTATAATATAGTAAATATACTTCTTGCTGAAGCTCGAAAAAGAGAGATATTTAAAAAAAAATAGTCCGCCTGCATCGCATTACGGCGTGACAAGGGAGAAAAAAATGTTAAAGAAAAATTTAGTTTTAGGAATGATGCTGATTATGTTATTAGCAATGAGCACAAGTGTGATGGCACAACCAGCCCCAAATGTACCGGCAAGTGGAGATGGTTCACCAGCTGATCCATATCAAATTGAAACAATAAATAACATTGTTTGGATTACGCAAAACACAGCAGAATGGAGTAAGCATTACATCCAAATGGTCAATATTGACGCATCACTAACTCCAAACTGGGATGGAGGTGCAGGCTTCTCGCCCATTGGCAACAGCACAACCAAATTTACCGGCTCTTATGACGGGCAAAACCATACTATCGATGGATTATTCATTAACCGCTCAGGCACAAATTATAATGGGTTTTTTGGTTATACGTATGGGGCAACCGTTCAGAATTTAGGTTTAACCAATGTGAATATAACCGGACATGAATATACCGGCGGATTGATAGGGCGTACCTACAGTAGTTGCACAGTTAGCAACTGTTACACTACAGGATCTGTGACTGGAACTAATTATGATACCGGTGGATTAGTGGGGCAAAATAACGGATCTGCTATTAGCAATAGTTACAGCACTGCTACGGTAATTGGAGTAATAAATACCGGTGGGCTGGTGGGAAGAAATCAAAATGGCGGCACTATTAGCACCTGTTACAGCACAGGAGCGGTAACTAATAATGCTCATGCAGGTAAATCCGTTGGCGGGCTAATAGGATGCCATCAAAATGAAGGTAATCCTAGTACTGTAAGCAACTGCTACAGCACAGG
>JAUWPE010000146.1 GCA_030611765.1 Candidatus Cloacimonadota bacterium
GCCACTCATCTTCCGCCCAGACAAACCATGTATAGGTGCTGTCAATTTTGACCTCATTGACTCCCCCTTGCCCTGTCTTACGCATTATGAACTCATTATTTATTTCTTCTCGTATTTCAACAGCTTCATTATCAAATGCAAAAATATTACCCTCTTCATTCAAAATAAATGGCTCACCTGCAGTAATGGGTCTATATTTCGGCTTTTCTTTACCTTCGACTATGATCGTATCCACAACTTCATAAAATACAGGAAGATATGCAATATCTCTACCCATGTCTGAGAAAGTGACATTCCTCATACTGTCAACACTTCCCCAGTGGATGGGCTGCCATTTATTATCATTGAAAACTGCGATATAAGCAAAGGGTTTTTCTTCATTAACCCGCACTGTGACATCAGAAACCTGTACATATTTATCAGTTACATCTTTGAAATTTTTATATCCCAGCCATGGCGGGGCTTTTATGGAATCGGGCAGTAATTCCGCAAGTGTACCCTGTTCCTGCGAGAAGAGTTTCCTATATACTTTTGCGATCCTTTTTTGCAGGTTATAACTTCCGGGATTCGCTTCAGATCCCATAAAAGGCATCACCTCTCCATCCGGCAGAATGATAGCATTCCATGCATGATTGTTCGATTTGTCTGGCCAGTAAGGAGTAAAATCACTTGTCACTGCCAAACCATTCGCACGCATTGCATAGATGGAAAAATTTGTCATATCTTCGCATCTGCCAAATCCGTTCTCGAGCATTTCTTCGAGCCCCAGATCCGCAGGATGATAATAAAACACATCTTTAAAAGTAAACATCTTCCGTGCTGAATCATTAATGGAATAGGCAAGTTCAAGTGGCTCTTGTGTGGAATTTCTGAAGGATGCAAACTCATACCAGAAAAATAATCTCCAGTTAGATAATGGCTCGGATGAACCCCTGTACGGCAGTATGTATTCTCTAAAATCATCCCAGCTATATTGGCTTGTCCAGGATAAGGTTTCATAAGCAAGAAATGCCATATCGACATGAGTAATGAGGAGATCAGCAGAGATTGTTTCCACATCCTCTCTTTTTTCTATCAGCTTGTAATGCAGCTCCCCCAGCTCATTCTCAAGTGAATCAATATAAGCTTGAACTTCCAATGCTGTATTGAAATCCATAACATCCAGAGCCACCTGATTTCCGAGAGAATCTACGAGCGAGACATCTGCAAAACAGTGGTCAGGCATAAATGCGATCAGGAATGATGCAGCTTCCAATTTAAGCGGATAATCCTTGTAATGATACAGCACTTTCAGAAGTTCTCTTTTGTTTTTGCCTGCTTCTTCAAGACTTTCAAGCACTTTTTCTCGATACTGCTTCGGAATTGATGGAGCTATCTTTTTTACTGAATAGGGCTGTAAAATCGAGCAGGCATTTATGCCAATGAACACCATTATTATTAAAAAAAGATATGTTATAAATTTCATAGGTTCCTTTCTATTTGCGGACACCGACAGCTACTTTTTTAAATCGGGATGGTGAAGCTCCGTGGGACATCTCAGCTCGCTGTCCCGGCTGTCCTTTTCCACAATTTGGCACGCCGTAAAGCTGCCATTCTTCTTCACCGCAGATGGCATCACAACTCTGCCAGAACTTTGGTGTTATTCCCTGGTAGGTGGGATTTTTCACCATTCGTAATTTCTTGCCGTTCTTGATCTCCCAGCCAATTTCCGTTGTGAATTGGAAATTCAATCTGCGCTGGTCGATGCTCCAGGTTTTGTTGTTTTCAATATAGAGTCCATTCTTTGTGTCTGCAATAAGCCCATCGAGTGTTCCATGCACGGGCATGAGTGAAATATTGATCATTCGTATCATAGGAATACTGCTGTATCCGTCAGCACGATTACAGCCCCTGCTCCGCTTGTCACCGATCACATGTGCAAGCTCTCTGTTGGTAAGATACATTTTATACAAACCATTCTGTATCATGTGGTAACGCTGAGCACGCACTCCGTCATCATCGTATCCAAAAGTACCAATCCCTGTCGGCACAGTTGCATCAGCAACGACATTTACGATAGGAGAGCCATAATTGTAGTCCCTGTAAAGGTCTGTTGTGAGGAAACTTGTTCCTGCATAATTTGCTTCCATTCCAAGCACTCTATCCAGTTCCGAAGGATGCCCGATAGATTCATGGATTTGAAGTGCAAGCTGACCTCCGCCAATAATAAGATCCATTTCTCCGACCGGACAGTCAGGCACGGAAAGCAAAGCAACAGCTTCTTCACGAACTCTCTCGGCATTTTCAACGAAAGGTGTACTAAGTATGAATTCATACCCCATTTGCGTGTGCTGTCCCCCATGGGATTGCGGATAGGAGCGCGTTTGTACATTGGGTCCATCAACCGCAGTTGCATAATAACCGGCTCCGCTTCGAAGAAGTATCTGTTCGATAAAAGTGCCTTCTGTTGTCGCAAGCCATTGATGCTCTCGCCAGAAATTCATTTCAGACTCAGCCACCTTGATCTTATCATCCTTTCTGAGAATTCCATCGATCTCAAAAAGCAGATCCAGCTTTTCTTCAAGAGGCACTTTGAATGGATCGATCAAATACGGTGATGTCCAGATGTCCTGATGAACAGGTTCCAGAGCAAGGCGGACACTGTCTTTTCGTAGAGTCGCTGATGCTTTTGCGATCTCTACTGCGCGCTTTGCAACGATTTTTATTTCGGGCTTTGTTACAATAGAACTCGAAGCAAATCCCCAGGAACCATTGGCAATAACTCGAATTCCGAAACCGATACTCTCTGTATTATTCAGCGTCTCAACTTCCCCATTCTTCACATAGATCCTCTGATTCTTCGACTGAATAATTCGTATATCAGCATAAGATGCGCCGTGCAATACTGCGGCATCCAGCGCTAATTGTGTAAGGTCTTTCATTGTAAACTCCTTTCACTCATTATCGTAATAAAATAATTTTACCAATATTTGTACTATCGTTTTCATGGATTTTCACAAAATATATGCCACTCGGAACTTTTTTATTTTTATCATCAAAACCATCCCATGTAACTGAGACGGAGCGACCGGGAGAGGGGGCGACAAGGAGAAATTCTCTTACCAGTTGCCCTTTTATATTGTAAATTCCTGCTGTGAGGTTTGCTGCCGATGTCTCCTTTGAATAAAAAGAAATAATTGTTGAGCCAGAAGAGGGTTGAGGATAAATAATAAGAGCACCATTCATACTTGCAGGTTCTTCATCAACAGCATAATAAGGATCGGGCGGATCGGTGGTATATTTGATCGCCAGCTCATTTTCCAGAGGTGTGGCACTTGCCGGATAAATATTCGCATAAGTATAAAGCACTCCATCAGATTGTATAAGATTTTCAATACCAACTGTCGAGTAGTTGCTCGTTGCATCGGGATTGTTTATTGTATGATAATTGCATTGTAATTCTCCATTTCCGCTTGTAGTAGGATAGTATGCAGGATCGAAGAGAATTAGCTCGAATTTTTCTACAGAAATATCATCAAACCTGTTGAAACACTTATTCCATTCTATTATGAACCGGTTATTTACCTCATCATAATAATGACATATTCTCATATCATGATGATAGGTTGTATCATTTATGGTATAAGCTTCGCCAATAAGGTCATCCCAGTATGCACAGACCTGTCCGTATGGACCAAGCGCCGAAGGTATATCCCAATTTCTGAAATTTGTACAGTCATTGGTTATGAATGAAATCCAGCCATTTGAGCATACTGTGATCTCATCAAATACTTCATCGTAATAGGTGAATGTGAATGGCAATGGAATTGTGCTCGATTTATCATCAGCCATAAAGATGACCTGTCCTGTTCCGCCTTCATCAGGATCGATCTCGATCCAATTATAAGTCGGGACTTCATCATAATTAACATCATAACTGTCATAAGCATAATAGCCGAACGCATCCGGTCCGGTTGGAGAAGTATTGTCAATTGGACCCACTTCGAGAGAAAAATACACTTGGGTTATTCTGCCGCTCGCATCAGTAAGTGTAAGTTCAAAGGGAATATTCCTTCCAATAAAGCAATTGCTTTCAATCTCTACATTGAAGGTTCCTGAAGAAGTAGAAGTCATTGGGATAGAGCCAAAGTCGAAGTCGGCAGAAGTCACATTTGCAGCATCGCTGTGCACTTCAAGTATGCCCTGTATTCCATTTCCATCGAGAGAGCCGGTGTTTTTTATCGTAACCTGAATCTCATCGAGCTGTCCGGGTTCTAGCCACCCGCTTGCCGAATTCACTATCACATCAGTTACTTCAAATAGAAGAGATGATGCGATCAAAGAAAATTTTGCAGTTGCACCGGTTGAAATATTTAGAGTAAATTCCAGCACTTCATTATCAGGACATGCTGCATTAATTTCTATCTCATAGGTTTGCTGGCTTGTTGCATCCGGAGCAATATCACCAAAATCCTTGGTTGGAGTTGTAACAGAAACCATCGAACTACTTGAACTCAGTGTTGCAGAAACATTAGAAGCTGGAGATGTTCCAAAATTTTTCAGCGTCAGGTTAATATCCAAAGTAGTTCCAGTTTCTATTGCAGAAGTTGCTTCATATTCATACAATCCAACATCGACTGCCTGTTCGAGCACATCTATCGTATCAACAAAAGCCACAAAATTTGGTGAAGTTAT
>JAUWPE010000135.1 GCA_030611765.1 Candidatus Cloacimonadota bacterium
TTTGAGGACAATAATGGTTCGGCAGTTGCATTTATAGAAACACAGCTTGGATATGGAGATAGAATTCCTATGGAAAAAATTTCAAGTTCATTTGCTGATCTCCCACCGATCTATGGAGGTGTAAGTATAGGTTATATACATGGTCTTGCCTATGGCGAAATATTGGATTTTACTACGGAATTCTCAACAAATGATAGTGTGATGGATGTGCATAATAATTTGTTGATACGCACTGCCGGTTATGATACGGATAAGGAAGAGATCATTGCCTCATCGGTATTTCCAGGAGCAGGTTCCGGATTTAGGATGTCCCTTGGTTTAACCTCGCTGATAACTGACAAGATAACTGCATCCCTTGCTATCAATAATTTGTTCGGTGAGATCAACTGGACAGAAGCAACCGAGGAGCATCTGATAAGTATTAAAGCCCCTGGTCTTACAATTGATTCATGGGATGATTCTCTTCTCGTAGATACTACCTACACTGTTGATGAATTTTCACAAACAATTCCTGTTGAAATTCACATGGGCGGTTCATATAAACTAAATGAATTTACATTCTATGGAGATTATGTACAGGGATTTGACAATAGCTTGCTTACCTCAGCGAAGCCCAAATTTTCTTTTGGCGCCGAATACATGCCTTTGAATTGGCTGCCTGTACGCGCAGGTTTTGGATTTGGTGGTGGTGAACGTGCTCATTTCTCACTTGGCTCAGGATTTGAGTTCACAAGTTTCGAATTCAATTGGGGATTGAGTTATTATACTTCACCATTGTACACGACTGCAACCGGATTGAAAGTATCCTTTGGTGCGCTTCTCGCATTCTAAAGTGATGAAATATATCAAAAGGGAGCCACGTGCTCCCTTTTTTTGTGCTATGCAGAGATATCCCAAAAAATCTTATAACTGTTTTGAAATGATTACATGAATAAGGGAATTAGCGGTTTTTTTTAATGTGTAAAATTTCTACTCAATATCGTTGCAGAAATCATTCAATTTAAAAAAGAGATGTCATTCCCTACTCCGATAGGGAATCCAGTTTTGATCAATCAAGCTTTTCGAGCTATGCGATTGCAATTTAAGCAACCGTTGAAACGGTTAGTGATTGGGATTGAGTCTGTAAGCCAGCAACTAAAGTTACTGGTTATTAAAAATAATATTTGTTGTGAATAAAAGCTTAATTGAAACAGTATCAGTTCTCAATTTCCCACTCTATAATGCTACATCTATCTGCAAAATTTTGAAAGTATGCATCTTTTTTTGCTATGATTTTGACATTTCTGAACCAATATATATCTTTCTCAACATATGAATATTCTAAAAAACTTGAACAAATTTATACATAATTAGCTTTTCCGTACGGAGGTTCGATGGATTTGAAAAAGCTGTTTCTGCTGATAATCATACTCTTGAGTATAAATTTTGCGATACTCAAGATCAGTGATATTCATAAAGATGGATCATCACAAAATGAGATGGTCGGGATTTCTCAACCACTGACAAAAGAACTCACACCTCAGGAATATCATGACAAGAAAGGCACATTTTTTAAATTGTAGATAATATGAGCAAAAGTAAAGAGAATCTCACACAGGATGTCGGAAAGATATCGAGCGGAACATTTCTCAGCAGAATTTCGGGATTGATTCGTGATATCTTCCTTACACATTTTCTCGGTGTTACAGCCATTGCAGACAGTTTTGGTGTGGCGTTTGTTATCCCAAATATGCTTCGAGGTTTATTTGGGGAAGGTTCTCTCGCAGCAGCATTCATTCCCACTTATACTGAGATAAAGGAAACCCGCTCAAAAGAAGAAGCTATCGCCTTTGCAGCGAATCTTCTTTCAATATTGGTGCTCATTCTTATCGGACTGGTTTTGCTCGGATTGCTCCTGGCGCCATACATAATTCGGATAATGGCGCCGGGTTTCAGTAGCGAAGTTCAGGAGCTGACCATCCATCTTACACGAGTGCTTTTTCCATACCTTTTTCTGATCGGGCTGACTTCCAGTATTATTGCGATCCTGAACGCGCATAAAATATTTTTCTTTCCATCGCTTTCACCATTGGTGCTGAATCTCGGCATTATACTGCCGATACTGTTTGTTTCATTCTTTACTCATACAAATATTGTATATCGAGCGTATCTCTTTGCCGGCGGTGTTATTCTCGGGGGAATATTTCAGCTTTTTGTAAATGCCCGTCTTCTCAAAACGATTGGATATACTTATAAGTTTAAGATTAATTTTAAGCAGAAAGAGCTCAAGGGAGTATGGAACAGAATGATACCCGGCATTATTAGTTTGGGTATTCGCGAGGTGAACGTTGTAGTGGATACTTTGCTTGCCTCTCTTCTTATAACGGGAAGTGTTGCAGCACTGCAGTATGGGAACCGGCTCATGCAGCTTCCTCTCGGTGTTTTTGGCGTTGCTATAGGCGCCGCACTTCTGCCCATGTTTTCACGTCAAACTGCATACAAGAAAACAGATGAACTTATTCACTCCATTCAGGAAGCATTCCAGATGATCATTATAATCATGATGCCGATAATCGTGCTTATCCTTGTCGTCGGCAAAGATGCGATCTCGCTCGTGTATCTGCATGGGGCGTTTGACCAGAAAGCGCTTATCATGACCTATTCGGCGCTGGCTTTCTATTCGATTGGATTGATTTCGCACAGCTCGGTGAAAATTTTTGCATCAGCTTTTTTTGCACTGAAAAACACAAAAACTCCGATGATCATCGCAGGGATAGCAGTAGTCTGTAATATTATTCTCAATCTCATTTTAATGCGTTTGCTTCAGCTCAGAGGACTTGCTTTGGCGACTTCTATTGCTGCAACATTGCAGGCAACCATTCTCTTTTTCACACTTCAGGTGAAGATCGGGCGCATCTCTTTCAGGAAGATCGGAATGACATTTATAAAGGTTGTAGTATTATCAGTAATTGTCGGACTGGCTGCATATTATTTAAATGTCATTTCAAATCAGTATTTGCCTGCCGCAAGAATTTATATTTTCATTAAATTACTCATAATATTTACTGCCAGCTTGATGATTTACTTGTTTGGATTGAAACTTCTCAACGTTACCGACCTGAAGAAAATCAAACAAGCAATTTTCAGAAAAAATAAATGAAACCAGCAATTCGGGAAAAATTAAAGCTGATCCCCCACAATCCCGGTGTGTATCTGATGAAGAACAACAAGGGTACGATCATCTATGTGGGGAAAGCAAAAAATCTAAAGAAAAGGGTTTCATCATATTTTAACAGAACCAGCTTTGACCTGCCACGCACCGAAGTGCTTGTGGGCAGAATTTCCAACCTTGATTATATCGTAACCCGCAGTGAGCTCGACGCACTTATTCTCGAAGACACGCTTATAAAAAAGCACCGTCCCAAATTCAATGTTTCATTAAAGGACGATAAGCGTTATCCATATCTGAAAATTACAATGAATGATGCATTCCCGCGGATCATTGTGACAAGAACTCTTGCTCGTGACGACTCAAAATATTTCGGTCCTTATACTGAAGCTCATTCAGTTCGGAATATGTTGATTCTTCTTGAGAAGATATTCAAATTGAGGACCTGCAGCAAATTCATTCCCAGAGAAGTAAAAAATGACGGAACTGAGGATCGAGCTTGCCTGAACTTTCAGATCAATAAATGTGATGCTCCCTGTATCGGAAATATCTCTTATGAAGAATATCGCGAGAGGATCGATCAGGTGATACTGTTCTTAAAAGGAAAAACCGATGCTATTATTTCTCAACTAAGATCACAAATGGAAAACGCATCGGAAAGCCGGCAATACGAAAAAGCATCTCAGTATCGCGATCAGATTTTGGAGATCACTCATGTAACCAGGAAGCAGATCATGAGCAACCAATCTCCGGCAGATGCCGATGTGATCGGGATCGCACGATATGAATCAGAATGTTGCACCGTAATTTTGAAAATTCGAGATGGAAAACTCATAAAAAAGGAACACTATTTTCTTGAAAATACACAGCATGAAACACCGGCTCTTATTCTCTCTCGCTTTATCACACATTATTATCATTATCGTGAAGATATTCCACCAATACTTATGATGCAGCAGGAGCCGGAAGATAATGTGCTTATTCAGGAATTATTGAAATCCAAAATCCACATTCCACAGCGAGGCGATAAGAAAAAGCTGGTTGATATGGCAAAGCATAATGCCTTTTTACTTGTAGAAGAAAAGAAGCTGGCTCATATAAAATCCTCGCAGAGAACGGTTTTTGCAGTAAAGGAGTTGAAAGAAAAGCTTCATCTCGCCCGACTTCCAAGAAAGATCGCTGCCTTTGATGTATCCAATCTTTTTGGGAAAGAAGCTGTTGCCTCGATGGTGTTCTTTTTTAACGGGAAACCCAAAAAGAGCCAGTATCGCAGGTTCAAGATAAAAATGGTGCCCGGCATCGATGATTATAAAATGATGAATGAAGCAGTGACCCGATATCTGAGCCATCTTGATGATAAGGATGTTGAGCAACCGGATCTCATCCTTATAGATGGAGGAAAAGGACAGCTCTCTGCTGCAAAGAAAGCCCTTGAAAAAACCACTTATTCCATCTCTCTTTTTTCACTTGCTAAGCGGTTAGAAGAAATATTCGAGTCCGGTAAAAAAGAACCGATCATTATCCCCAAAACTTCCTATGCACTCAAATTGCTTCAGCAAATTAGAGATGAAGCACATCGTTTTGCAATCACTTATCATAAAAATTTACGGGATAAAAAAACTCGCTATTCGGAATTAGATAGGATCGAGGGTATTGGCGAGAAAAGGAAGATGCTTCTCCTTTCTTATTTTGGCTCGGTTCAAAAGATCAGAGATGCAACTGTGGAAGACCTCTGTTCAGTGCCGGGAATAAGCAGTAAAATTACCGAGCTTGTTTTACGCTCACTAAATAACAATGGAGTAAAATAAATTTATATTGACATATATTTCAACTAATTTTGTATAAAAATAGTTTGTTGATTTGGAGTCGGCGAGTCCCTCGCCGTAAATAAAGCCGAGAGACTCGGATACTCCAAATGGAGGCATCTAATGTTAAAAATTTTGTTTAATCTATTCGGTTGGACTGGACTTGAGAGACGAAGTCCTCGAGTTCAGAACAACAGGAAAGTGCGAGTTCAGAATAACCTCGTGAATAGTGTGCATTCTGAACTCCACCCCGATGAATCGGGATGAAGTCCAGTCTGCTACAATAACATGATCTTTGACAATAACAAATAAACGATACAAAGAGGTATCA
>JAUWPE010000074.1 GCA_030611765.1 Candidatus Cloacimonadota bacterium
ACTTAAAAGCGAAGCGTTGAGTTAAGAACGATTGGACAAACCAAACTTCAAGTCTTGTAAAAACTTTGCGAAAAGAATGCAACTTTCGTAAAGATTTACTATTTTATCAAGATGAGCTTCTTCGCATCTTCTGTTTTTCCATTTACAATAAGTTTATACAGATACACACCTGCTGAGAGCTTTCTGCCTTTATTATCAGAACCATCCCATGCAAGCGACTGCGATGTGGTCATTCCCGAATAAAGTGACTTCACGAGCTGTCCTCTGAGATTATAAATTTTCAGTTCTACCTGTGCTGTTTCATGAAGATTAAAAGAAATCTTTGTTGAAGATATCACCGGATTGGGTTCGTTCTGAAAAAGTCCGTATCTTTCCGGGACAGGAACCAAACCGCTTCCCGGATCATGTTGATCAGGAATTGTGAGTTGAGCTACTTTATCATAATGATTTACCATTCCACTGTAGTCAATGCTCTCTAACCAATAATAATATGTATCGTCAACTTCCGGGTTCTCAATTTGATCTTCATAAATATATGATTGCTGTTGGGTAGTAGTTCCGTGCCCTTCGATAAATTCCGATATCTTCTCTGATGTAGTAAAATCTTCTTCAATATTGCGATAAACAAACCAGCCCATATTGTCCGTTTCTGACTGCGTTGACCAGTAAAGCGTTGGAGTATTTTCTATGTATTGTGCTGTGAATGCTGAAAGAGTGACAGGAAGAGTTGGATCGGTATTATTAATAAGACATGGATAATTCTCTCCAATTCTTTGCCAAATACTTGTACTCCAGCCCCAATCAGCAATTGTATTTCCTGCAGTAATTCCTTTCATCTCGGCGGTGGTTTTTCCGGTAATGCCGCTGATGGTGCCGGTTGAACCGCTGCCATAAGCCGCTGCCTGTCCGGATGTTTCTAAATCCCAGAAACAGGCGGTGGCGGTATTGGTTCCCCCCGAATTTATCCAGCCGATAAACCCGCCGGTATGGGCCGAAGATAATGGTGTTACGCTACCGGTACTGTAGCAGTGTTCGATGGTTGCGTTGGCACTGTTACAAAACCATCCTATCAGGCCGCCTGCATAGTGAGGGGTACCTAATAAAGCCGAAACAGCAGCGGTGCTGTAGCAATCCGACACAATAATGGTACCATCATTTCCATCTTGGTAAATACATCCAATCAAACCGCCTATACCATAACTACCACTTACCGTTCCCGATGACCAACATTCCGCGACGGTAGCAGCAGCAGTACCTATGGTATAGGTCATTCCAATTAGCCCGCCTACAGCACTACCGGATGTTTCAACATTGCCGGTGCAGGAACATCGCGTAACGCTGCCATCCAAATGATATCCAATTAGCCCTCCAATTTGGGTTCCACTTACATGATCAACAATAATATCCACCTCCCTCAGGTTCAGGTTTTGAATAACAGCACCATTTGTGTAACCAAAAAATCCAACATAATCACGTATTTCAGGGTTTTTTATGGTCAGTCCGGTAACCGTATGCCCGCCGCCATCGTAATTGCCATAGAAATTGTTGAAACCGTTTCCGATGGGCGAAAAGCCTTGCCCCGAATAGATGTAGGCGGTGCTGTAAGCGGCAATATCGGCGGTTTGGGTATAATATTTATCCGCGACCCATGCCGCTGAATTGGTGGTAAGCCAGTACAAATTATTGAGGGAGGCTATGATGTAAGGAGAGGCTTGTGAACCTGCACCTGCGGGAAGAGTGGGAACAGGCATAAAGGATGGTACGGGGTAGCCGCTGTTAACATTTTGTGCTGCGTCCATGTTCCACCAGTCGAGAATACCCGTATCGTCGCTGGGTGTTCCAATAAAATCCCAGGGTGTGGTCAATCCGCTTGTTGCCGTGCTGGTATATGTTGCCAGGGTTTTCATTTCGGTAGTTGATTTTCCCGTGCCGCCACTGCTGCTTGTCTGCCCGGAGGTTTCTGTATCCCAGAAGGAGTTGCTCACAACCGGTGCAGCGGTACCTCCCACTAATCCGCCTTCATCGCTAACCGTGCCGTTCACGCTTCCCGAGGCATAGCAGTTGGTAATGGTTGCCAGGTTGCGTCCCACGAGTCCGCCCACATAGCGTTCGCCGGTTACCGTAGCTACCGAACCGCTGTTTAAGAGCGTGGAACCGTCTTCGATGGAACCTGTAATTCCACCCACAAAGGAATTCCCTGTAATGGTGCCGGACGAAAAACCATTTTCTATATCGGCAGAATTAAGTAACTGCCCTGCCACTGCGCCAACATAGAAATTTCCGGCAATGGAAGCGGTAGTAACACCAATATTTTGTACTTCTCCACCATCCACAAATCCGAATAAACCGATATAGTTGGTGGAAGCGCGGTTGATGGTCAGCCCGGTAATCGCACTGCCCTGTCCGTTGTAGGTTCCGGTGAATGGCGTTGTGCCATTCCCGATGGGGCTAAAACCCGCGCCGCCGTCCCAGCCGGAAGTTGCAGAAGCGTCAATGTCGGCAGTCTGGATGAAATAAGCGCCCCAGTCTGCCGACGTATTTTGCAGTTCCTGCAGATCGTCCAGATCAGCAATTTGATAGGGAGCGCCGGAAGTACCTGATCCGCCGCTGTAAGTGCCTGCGATAAGTGTTGCTGTGAACAACACGCAAAACACAAGAAACAAAGTTACTTTTCTTTTCATTGTAATCCTCCTATAAGGTTTTTTTGATTAATTATTATTTTATTCATACTATTTCCACGAAATCATTCAAAATATTAAATGAATTATTCTTAAGCAGATTTATGATATTGTGCAGGTGCGGTGATATGATGAGATTGATCTCCATTTCTTCATAGACGGATTTTACGGTTTGCAGCATACGTATGTCAGAGATATTTTTTATATACATAAATGCTTTTGAGCATTCGGTGTTATCCATTATTGATATCATTTCCGAAAGTGATTGTGCGAAGTAAGGTGAATATCCTTTATTATGGAACAGTTCGGAAATTTCCCGCTTTGCTTCCGAATGAATTTGATATATTATAACATTTTCCATGCTTACTTTATTTGCAATTATCGTGCCGAAAATCGGGAATATTCTAATTGTATGATATATAGCAAGTTACAGGAAAAGCTCGCCTGGCGGGGTGAACGCTTTCGTTCGGGTCTTTGTGGGGTAAATTTGTTATTTTATTCGTTAACTCTCATTAAGGGAGAGTTTTATCACAGGTGCACGGAATCGTTCGGTGATTTTGAACGGAAGCGTTCGATTGAGTTAGGAATCCTAACTCGGATAAACCGAAACCAAAAATAATTTAGCAACGAACAAAACAAACAAAACGAACAAAAGAATTTACTGCAAAGAACGCAAAGGAAAATCTCCTCTTGAGAGGAGTCTGACTTTAGTCGGGAGGTGTGTCTTTCTATTCATTATTGGATATTCAAATTATATTTTTTGCCAAAAAATACACGAATTTTAGAAATAAGATACTAAAGCGAAGCGAGGATTCCTGGCTCCCGCTTACATGCAATTATTGTTTACGGATCTGCACAGATGAACACTGAAAACTATTATTAACTAACATTTCCCACTTCATTTTCAATCATCTAACCTGTTGAAAATAATACAAATTATGGATTATAATAATTTGAAATTACATGAAATCAGTACAATACTATAGTAGAGTAATTGATTTAAAAAATGAAATTTTATCAATAACCCACACCTTCAGGTGTGGGAAGCAAGATCAGAGATGTAGATAATACACCGTTTACGGCGTTCTTATGATGAGTAACAATAAGAAAAGAATTGAACGGCGTGAACACCGAAATGTTTGTCATTAGCGTTATTCCCCTACCTGAAGGTAGGGGTTATTGATCATAAAATAGGAAAATTAGATAAGTATGATGACTTTGATAAGTTTAAAAATCCAACTGGGAAATGTTAGTTGCTAATAATACTCAAAAACTTCTACATTACCTCGACTCCTCGTCGTTTCACTCCTTAGGAGTCGAATTCGATTATTCAAAACTCCAATCCATGCTTCTTGATCTTGCGATTCAGACTTGTTCTGGTTGTTCCTAATAATTCCGCAGCTTTTGTTTTATTATTCTTTACTTTCTGCATTGCCTGGCATATCATTTCCTTCTCGAGTGATTTTAGATGCTGAAGTGTAAGATCCGGCAAGTTCGAAAGAAGATTTCCCGCATCTTGTTTGTGCGATTTTCCGGTTGCGGTTTCGATTTTTAGATACGCATCACCGGACTGCGACATGATCACCGCTTTTTCCACCATGTTTTTCAATTCCCGCACATTGCCCGGAAAGTCATATTCCATTAAAACCTTCAATGTTTTATCCGAAAATACTTTACACGGCTTCTTCATAGATAAACTGAATTCATTGTTGTAATATTCAAGCAAAGGAACAATATCATCCAGACGCTGCCGGAGTGGAGAAATATCTATATGGAATTTATTCAGCCGATAGAAAAGGTCTTTGCGGAAAAGATTTTTTGAGATCAAATCATCTGGATTTTTATTCGTAGATGCAATAACTCTTATGTCGAGATGAATATTCTGAGATGACCCGACAGGCCTTATTTTTCTTTCTTCCAGAACCCGCAACAGTTTTGCCTGCATAGAAAGCGGCATATCACCAATTTCATCCAGAAAAAGAGTGCCGTGATCGGCGATTTCAAACCATCCTTTTCTTGAAGTCTCCGCACCGGTAAATGCATTTTTTGTATGTCCGAAGAATTCACTTTCAAAAAGGTTCTCGGGTATTGCCGTACAGTTGACATCAAAGAATATGTTTCCTTTCCTTTCGCTCAAATTATGGATTCCCCGAGCCACCAGTTCCTTGCCGGTGCCGCTCTCTCCGGTGATAAGCACATCAGTATTTTTTGTGTCAGCAACTTGCTTCATCAAATGCAGAATATTCTTCATGCTTTCGCTGTTGCCAATCATTTGATAACGTTTTCCTGTATCTTGAGCAGTCAGAAGTTTCTCATAGGTTTGACGGATTGTTGAGATCTGGTTTTGCAGAGCGAGATACTTCCGGGTACGTTCAATCGAATACTGAATATCCATAAGGTCGAAGGGCTTTGCAAAGAAATCTATCGCACCTTCGTGCATCGCTTGTATTACGCTTTCCATATCCCCATGACCGCTGATCATAATGACTGCAATTTCAGGGTCGAACTCAAGGATTTTTTTCATCAACTTGATACCATCCATTTCAGGAAGTTTCAAATCTATAATAGCAATATCGATAGGAGCTGAATGGATTATTTCAAGCGCTTCTGAGGGTTTTTCAGCTTTTTGGACTTCGAAATCACAATCAACCAGATATTCACCGATCTCATCTCGATAGCCCTTCTCATCATCGACTACAAGCACAGATAATTTTTTCATATTTTTTCCTAAATTTAAATTTATGACTTAGTGGAACATGCCGGCAATTCAATTCTAACGAGAGTAAATTTTCCTTGCTCGCTTTCCAGTGAAATATTGCCCTCCATTTCCTGAATGATGCCGTAACAGATCGAGAGTCCCAGCCCGGTTCCTTTTGCCTCCGTCTTCGTTGTATAAAAAGGATCGAAAGCATGTTCAATGGTTTGTTTATCGAGTCCACAGCCATTATCTTCCAATTCGAAAACTATTTTATTCTTTTTTTGATAAAGTCTCAAAACGATATTTTTTGTGTCATCCAGCTCATCAAATTTTTCATTGAGTCCATCCCTGGCATTTGATAATAGATTTAAGATAACCTGTTCCAGACGATATTTGTTTCCTATCGTTTCCAAAACAACCTGCTCAATTTCTTTCACAATGCTGATATTATGATTCTTGAATTGCATCTGGATCATAGAGAGTGCATTTTCCAAAGTTTTTACTATATCAATTTTTTGTGTGCCGCCTTGCTGTTGGTCGCGCGAGAAAAGACGAATATGCTCGATGATCTTATTAATTCTGGTAATATTCTCATCGATAAAGGCAGATTTTTCTTTAAGATATTCATCAGTAATTTTTTTATTTTCAAACTTGTGATAGAGATTCTGAGTAGCGATTTTTATCAAACCAATTGGCTGGTTGATCTCGTGAGCGATACCTGCCGCCAGCCGTCCCAGTGATTCCAGTTTCGATTTCTGGATGATGATCTGCTCTTGCAGTCTTCTTTTTTCGGTTTCTTCCAAAACGCGCTGTTCCAAGTTTTGATTCAGCTCTTTCAATTCCTTTTCCGCAATTTCCAATTTATCTTTTTGACGGCTGATTTTTTCATTCATCTTTTCCAATTCGATGTTTTTCTGCTGCAGTATTTCTTTTTCTCGCTCTGTACGTTCCACTTCCATTTTCGTTTTTATTTCTTCGATCGTCCGGATTCTCTTCTCATCAGAGAGAAAATCTTTTATCTGCTGAATTTTCTTAAAATAAATCAAAGCTTTCGAGAAATTAGATTTGTTTTCATAGAACAGAGAAAGTTTAGTATAAGCTTCTAATAAAGTAGAACGAAATTCGTTTGGCTCTGCGAGAATAATACATTTCTTCAGAAAATTCAATTGTTTAGAATATTCGCCTGTTCGTTCATATATTTCAGCAAAATTGAGATAAATTCTAGCGCACATATGCAATTCCGTGATCTGCAGAGCATAATGCAAAGCATCCTCTAATAATTGCAGAGCTTTTTCGTATTCGGCATGATCTTCATATAATTTGGCATGATTAAAATAGACATTGCTCAACCCGGCAAAATCTTTTATCTCTTCTTTTATTGTTACCGACTTCTGATAATACTTTTCAGCATTTTTCCGGTCATGAAGCTTTGTGTACATTATACCGATATTGTCGCAGGCTACGGAAAGCATGTAGGGTAGCTTGTATTTTCCCGATATTACCAAAACTTCTTTATAGTATTGCAGAGCTTTTTGTGTGTCATTCAATTCCGAATAGATTCCGCCAATACTATTTAAGATCGTGCTGGAGAGCTTGGGATCATTAAATTTAGATTCCAATTCCATGTTCTTATGAAAATATTTTAATGCCGTTTCCAGATCGTTCCACTGGGAATAGATCAGTCCGATATTGTTATATATGCTCCTGACCCCATACCAGTATCTCTCTTTCAGAAAGACAGGTTCTGCCTTAAGATAATTTTTAAGTGCGTTGCAATAATCACTCTGATGAAAATAACCCAGTCCAATGTGCATGTATGCCATGCCGATTCCCACTGAATAATCAATATTTCTGGAGATATCCAGGGCAGATCGGCTTAATTCAATACATTTTTTCGGGTCAGAATTCATAAGTCCGTATGCTTGGGTAATAAGCTCCCGAACCTGTATGGTGTCATTCGCTACTGTTTTATCTTTGTTTTTCATGTTTTTATTCTAATCCTTTTAGAATACTTCCTTAAAATGGTCAATTATTGTAAAGAAAAAAGGGCTGAAAATTTTCAGCCCCTACAATTTATTGCTCTTTGCCAAGCCCCAGTTTAGTAAAGCATTGTTCATACAAGAATTATCTCATTAGGATGAGCTTCTTTGTTTCCTCAGTTTTGCCATTAATTAGCAATTCGTACAAATACACACCCGATTCAAGTTCATTTCCACTCTCATCTGTGCCATTCCACATGATGGTTCGCTTTGATGCCACACCGGAATACAGAAGTCGGAAGAAGTAAGAGTCTTGTGCGGTTCAGAATCTATTATTTTGAACGGATTCTGCTTTATCCTGACTCAATTTCATTTAAATTCTTGACAACATAATTCCCGTTTCTTTTTTGATAACCAAAACAAATTGCAATCGAGCATACCCCATGAGGAGATTGGATAAGTAATTTGTAATTTGTAAAATTTATCATAAACTAAAATCAGAATAATTATACAAAAACGTATTCAATTCCACGAAAGGATTATCATGGTAAACACAATCGGTCGTTTAACAGATAGAGAAGAAAAAGAACTTCAGCAGGAAACTATCGCCGCTCTTGAGATATATAATACAAATGAGAAAAAAGGCATAAAAAAAATTGAAGAGCTTGCTGCATGTAAGAATTATTTTGGTAGAGAAATTGTTGGTAAAACTGCTGCCGAATCAGAAGAAAAAGAAAAATTTGTAGAGCTGATGCAGGGACTGTTGGATTCCAAGAACTATGCAAAACGCGCAACCGCCCTCTTCTTTTTTCTCTATTATTATAAAAAGCAACCGGAAAAAATGATAGAAATTGTGGGCGATTATTACGATTCCATCAAATGGGAAGCAGAGAACATAATGGACCAATTCTGGAAAGACTATCCCCAGCTGATGAAGCAGAATATGCTCAAATGGATCGAAAGCGAAGATGAAAGAAAGCGGTCATTATCCTTTCATGGTTTGGAAAACTTTTCTGAAAAAGATCCTCATTTTGTCATGGAATTTATCACAAAGATCATTGATGATGAAAGTCTTGAAGTGCAGAAAAAGATCACTCACACGCTCATCCAAATTGCCCGTACGCAACCTGCAGAAGTGTATCCATATGTGCAGGAACTCCTCAAAGAAGCTGATGCCCGAAGAGTAAAAACCATTTGGGTTTCCATGAAAAAACTGGCGAACAGTTTGAAAAGCACAAATTCCAAAGATAAGAACAGCGACTTTGCCCTTCTCACAATAAATACCATTAAAGATTGGCGTTCTGATAAAAATAAAAAAGTACACATTATGGGTGATAAGCTCTATTATATCATAAAGGATATCTGAAAATTTCTGGTTAGAGAACTCAGATTTTATAGCAGATACTATAAAGGTTAAATATGATCTATTTAAGTAATTTCCACTTCTACGAAACTTCAATTAGGGAGCAAATATGCAACACACAGATATTATAATTAAAAATGGCTATATCGTCACGATCAATCCTGAAATGGACATCCTAGAAAATGGCGCTCTTGCAATTGAAAAAGGAAAAATACTGGAGATAGGAAACACTGAAGAAATAGAGAAAAATTATACAAGCGATAAAGTTATTGATGCTTCATCAAAGATTGTTATGCCCGGCTTGATCAATGGACACAGCCATATTGCCATGACTTATCTGCGCGGCTATGCTGATGATCTTTTGCTTCATTCGTGGCTGGAAGACTATATCTGGCCTGCTGAAGCACGATTTGTGAAAGCCCAATTTGTCTATGATGCTGCCTACCATGCATGTGCTGAGCTTATAAAGAATGGCATCACAATGATAAATGATATGTATTTTTATTCCAAAGAAACTGCGCAAGCTGCAACAAAAACAGGTATGCGTGCAATTCTTGGAGAGGGCATTCTTGATTTCCCAATGGCTTTTCATAAAACTCCTGATAGTATGATAAATTATGCGGTGGAAGGGCATAAAGAATTCAAAGATAATGAACTGATCGATTTTTCGATAATGCCCCATTCAATCTATACATGTTCAAGAAAAACTCTTATTACTGCCGCAGAAACAGCCCGTGCTCATAATATGCTTATTCATACGCATCTCTCAGAAACCCAAAAAGAGGTTGATGACTGTTTGAAGAATCACGGGATGCGTCCGGTCAACTATTTGAATTCAATTGGTTTTCTTGGGAATGATGTGTCACTTGCTCATGGCGTGTGGATAGATAATAATGAACAAAAGTTGCTTGCGGAAAAAGATGTTGGAGTGAATATCTGCACGGAATGCAATCTGAAACTCTCATCTGGCTTTGCTCCGATCAAGGGTTACAAAGAAAATGGTGTGACGATTTCATTAGCTACTGACGGCGTGGCAAGCAATAACAATCTCAGTATTCTTGATGAAATGGATATGACTTCAAAAGTGCATAAAGCAATTAACAACGATCCCACGTTCCTGCCTGCCGAAGATGTTGTACGTATGGTTACGATCGAACCGGCAAAGATATTTAATAAAGAAGATGAGGTCGGTTCTCTTGAAGTGGGGAAGAAGGCGGACATTATTCTTCTTGAGCGTAATAAACTCGAGAATATGCCGATGTATAATGTCTATTCCCATCTTGTGTACACTATGCACAGCGAGTCGGTTCAGGATGTAATTATTAACGGAAAAGTACTCATGCAGGGCAGAAAATTGACTGGAATTGATGAAGATGAACTCTTTGAAAAAGCAAAGTATTATCAGAGAGAACTTCAAAAAGACTAAATCAGATTAGT
>JAUWPE010000087.1 GCA_030611765.1 Candidatus Cloacimonadota bacterium
GATCGACCCTATCGTCAAAGTCTGGGATTGGAGATAGCCCTTGAGGAAATTGAGGATAACAAAGGCATTCTATATGATCCCGATGTCGTTGAAAATGCTGTACGAATTCTAAAGAATGGCGCTTTTGTTTTTGACAAAAAACATACCGAATAACGGGAAAAAATTTAACTAAAATAAATTCCGAAAATACCCTCAGCAAATTTGACAAACATTTACATTCAAAAAAATTTGATTAAATTTTTCTATATAATCATATTCATGGAGCACGTATGAAAAAAGTTATTTTGTTTTTCACACTCATTATATTCTTGTTCTCCGCTCAATTATTAATCGCTCAGGATAACGTAGCCACCGGCAGCATTCAACCCTCAGAAATTTTCCCTGGTGGAAAGGGTATGATCACAGTGACCTTCACTATTCCGGAAGGAATGCATCAGAGCTTGCAGAAAGAATATTTCTATATCGAAGCTGAAGAAGTTGAGGGGATCGAATTTTTACCTACTCAATATCCTGAAGGTGTCGAGAAAGACAGTTTGATAAATTTTTACGAGTCCGTAACTTTGCTGCAGGAATTCACCCTTTTGGAAAATTTTCCTGCATGTGAATATAAGCTGACAATTTTTGCAGGTTACCAGTTCTGCGATGACGTAGGTATGTGCCATTTTCCGGAAGAGGAAGAGCTTGTACTTTCTTTTGTTGTAAGTGGTGAGCAAGGTGCTGTTTCTACACTTGAGACAACTTCGAAAGATACCAAAACTGAAGTAGTATCTCTGATTGATACTGAGTTCGCAGAGATAAAAGGTAAACTTGATGGATTTATCATGACAGACATTGCTGCAGGATACATGAATAGCAGGAATTTTATTTCCTTTGCAGAAAGTGCAAAAACAGCGGATGGATCGTCCTCAAATAAATTTGCAGGAATGAGTATCTGGCTGATACTGCTTCTGATTGTTGTTGGTGGTATTGCGCTTAATCTCACTCCCTGCGTTCTTCCTATGATTCCCATTACCATTGCAGTGCTTGGAGCCGGCACACAGGCGGAATCCAAAGGAAAGGGTTTTTTGATTGGAGGTTTATACGGAATTGGTATGATGCTTGCCTATGGCGCACTCGGTTTGATCGTGGTGCTTACCGGTTCACGATTTGGAACAATCAACTCCTCACCCTGGTTCAATATAATAATTGCAATTATTTTTATCCTGCTTGCTCTTGCCATGTTTGATGTGTTCCCTATAGATTTTACAAAATTCCAGTCCGGCAAGATAGCTGGTAAGAAAACTGGAAAGGGAAAATATATTACAGTATTTGTGTTGGGTATTATCGCTGCATTGCTTGCCGGCGCATGTGTTGCTCCAGTCCTTATTTCGGTAATTCTTTATTCGGTTACTTTATATACTTCCGGTAATCCTGCCGGTTTGCTGCTTCCATTCCTGCTTGGTGCCGGTATGGCATTGCCATGGCCCTTTGTAGGCGCTGGACTCTCGATCCTTCCCAAACCAGGGAAATGGATGCAGTGGATCAAATATATCTTCGGCGTGATCATTCTGGTAATTGCTCTTTATTATGGCTACACAGCAGTTTCAATTTTTAAAACACAGTCCCAGCCGGTGGTGTACGAGCACACAGACGAAAGTACGACCGAAGAATCCAAACTTGTCTGGATGCCTTCTTTGATAGATGGTCTTGAACGAGCAAAAGAGGAAGGCAAGCCGGTTCTCATAGATTTCTGGGCAACCTGGTGCAAGAACTGTCTTGTAATGGAAGCAACTACATTTAAAGATGATAAGGTTGAAGAGGTTTTGAAAGATTTTGTTCTTGTACGGTATCAGGCAGAGGATTTGAACAAATCCCCGACAAAAGAATTGCTTGATTATTTCGGTGTGCTGGGACTTCCATCTTATGTTGTGCTTATACCTAACTCGGATAAACCGAAACCGAAATGATAAAACCACCCGTCTTCATTTCATTACGCCGTGGCATGCAGAGAGCACCAGTCTTCGTTTCACTACGACTCGGCAGGCAGAGAACACTGAGAAAATCTTTAGTCGGGAGGTGTGTTTCATCTTTGGGAATTTCTTGTTCAATATCGGAAAAGGAATTTAGAATTAAGTACCTAAATAATTTTTAAGAGGTTTGAAACTATGAAAAAAGTTTTGTTTTGCATACTTGGAATTATCATACTGCTTATGACTTTTTCCTGCGATAGATTCAAACATCATTTTGATCCCATAATCATACCTTTTGAACATTTTCTGGAGCGGTTTGCAACTCATTTGGAAGATGGGATTTTATTTGATGATGTTGCTTCTATCATGACCTATTATTCGGACGCTTATCTTAATGATGGCATGGAAAAAGCTGATATGCAAAGTTTGTATGATTCCCTCGCAGCAGCATCACCAGACAGCATTTCAATCGAGATAGATATTCTGTCTGAGTTTGATTATAAGGTGTCATACCGAATTGTGACAGCAGATGTTGACACTACGATAATCGACTATGCACAAGCTCAGCGTGACAGTTTTCTTTTTATAGGAAACCAAGTTGCTCCTGCAGTTCCGCAAAAAGTGCTTGTAGAACTGATCCTTGGGATATTGTGTACAAACTGTCATTATGCAGATGAAGCGCTTAAACAGCTCAAGCAAGAATACGGAGATGATTTTTATTACATTGAATATCACTGGAACGATCAGCTTGATATTGGTACGATAGAACTTATGGAATATTATAATATGGAATATTTAATTCCTCAATCAATGTTCCAGGGGCAGGTCAAGATAACTGGCGGTGGGGAAGATACATACAATGAATATCATAATACGATCATTACTTTCTTTGATCAGGAAGCGCTGGCAGAATTGAAATATTTTTCCTACACTATGTCTGATACTTTATCAGGGCAGGTCAGAATTAGAAAAGACGATTCCATTCCACTTAATGACCTCTACCTTAAATATGCACTGGTAGAAAAAGTATCTTCTGTGCTCGGACATTCAGGAAGACCCTGTGAGCAGGTCGTCATCGCAAAGGGAATGAAATTCATCGGTGACGAGGATTTCTCTGACCCGATTTCTTTTAAACTTGGAATGCCTTCAACCGTTCCTGATGACATTGTACTCTATGTCTGGTTGCAAACTCTTGAAGATCCCTATAATGCAGATACTTGCAAAATATACAATGTGATAGAAGAAGAAATATTACTTGAGAAAGTGAGCATTTAATGAAAAAAATAATTTCTGTTCTGATATTAAGTTTTACCCTTTTAATTACATCAGCATTCGCAATGGATACAATGCCGGATTTCACTCTTGAGGACATAAACGGTCATCAGGTTAATTCCGAAGAACTAATGCAAAAAAAAGCTGTAGTCATAGATTTCTGGGCAAAGTGGTGTAGTCCATGCAAGAAAGCCTTTCCACATCTCAGCGATCTTCAGGAAAAGTATAAAGATCTCGTCAATGTAGTTTGTATCAGCACAGACAAAGCACGTGATGCTGATAAGGTTAAATCCTTTGTGAAATCTAAGAATTTCGAATTTATAACTCTTCTTGATCCAAATAAGAACGTAACCAAGCTTTTCAATATAAACACAATTCCCAGAACATTCATCATCAATGAGAATGGTGAGATCGTGTACAGGCACGAGGGTTATATACAGGGCGATGAGCACGAACTTGAGACAGAATTGAGAAAAGTCATTTATAAAGATATTACTATAGAGGAACTCAACGAATTATTCCCACCTGAAGAATTGCCTGAACGAATTACCTATGTTTTACCTGTTTATCCTGAAAAAGCTTATGATGACAAAGTTGAAGCAGATATCATACTCGATCTTGTGATTATGGAAGATGGCACTGTTGGTCAGGTATGCCTTATCAGCGCCTGCAAAGACACAACTTATGGCTTTGAGGAATTTGCCATCGATGCGGTTCAGGGATGGACATTCGAGCCTGTTACTATTGATGAGGAGCCGGTCGAAGCCCGGTTTCTGTATCCGATCCGGTTCAGAATAGAAAAACAATAGAGGTACTCATGAAAAAAGTAATAATATTTATCCTGATCCTTTCTCTTGCTTCAGCACTTTTCGCATTGAAAGATTTTAGTGTAACCGGCTTGAATGAAGCAACCTACGTTTATAAAAATGCTGTTGATTCTCTGAAGAATTATTTCTCAGATGAGTTCAGCTTCCGTATGTCATATAAGAGTTTTACTTTTGGTATGAAGTTTATTGCGAACCTTCCTCGTTATGATGAATACGCAGCAATGCAGGAGCTTACTCCACAGTCGATTTCCTACACCTGGGATGAACGATTTCTTGAATATAAAGTAGATGATTTCTTTGCACGAGCTGGAAACTTTGAACAGGTTTTTGGCTCTGGTATTGCCTTGCGTGTTTATCAGGATAGAGATTTTGATATTGATACTCGGCTAAACGGTTTCTCCGCAGAAATTTACCCCAAATCCTTTCAGATGAAAGCACTTTATGGCGCACTTCCCAATGAGGATAATGACAGCAAAAACGATGTGGTTGCCGGTATTGATATGCAGAAGGATATCTTTGATCCTGTTAAAATTGGCGCTTCTTTTGTGAATGTGCGTGAGTGGCAGGCAGGGGATAATTATCTTGATAGAAAGATCTTCGGAGCTCGGTCTGATGTAAATGCAAGCCAGTTTGATATAAGGGCAGAATACTGCTATCTTGATCAATCGGAAGGTATTTCGAAGATAGGGCATGCTTTTTATGGGAATTTGAACACCTATTTTGATATAATATCTTTTTCAGTTGGCTATAATAATTACCTGAACTTCGATTCACGCTTGAACGACCTGCCGATCCTCAATCACAGCAATGAGCCGATGTATGATTCCCCGATCGGGAAAGACCAGCAAGGTGTGATGGGAGAAGTGATGTTCATGCCCAATGATTTTAATGAGTTCGTGATCAATTATGCTGAAGAGTGGAATGATGCATGGACAATCCACCAGAGCAACCTTTGGGTGGAAGCGATCCACTACTTCGACAACTCGACCCTTGTCGCTAGTTTCTCTCATCTTGAAAGAAAAGACGAGGAGATCAATCACTGGGAAAAAGAAGTTACGCCCAAGCTTATGTATGATTTCATGATAGGTGAGACTCCGCTTTCCATCAAAGCCGAATTTCAGTATTATGACAAGCATTATCAGCAGGAGAAAAAACATCACTGGGAACCCCTTTTACAGATCGATACGAATATATTAAATATTGACTGCTCGGTCATTGCTGAATATTCTTATGAAAAAATAAAAGATATTGGAAAAAATCCACTCTGGCTCGGTGCAGAGGTCAGCAAAGAGATATTCGAGAACACCACAATGCGTCTCTTTGTTGGTAAAGAAAAAGGCGGAAAGGTCTGCCGCAACGGTATTTGTAAATACCGCAACCAGTTTGAAGGATTACGTTTGGAACTAATAACCACTTTCTAAGTGGGGAGGAGCATACATGAAAAAATTAGCAGTTGTGTTTTTAAGTATGTCGATCTTTGGCGTCATCATTCTGCATGCAGATCTGACATTTAACATTCCATTTGATCCCAATGTTGTTGGACCTGCCTATAACGATACAAATTACACTTATGTATCCGAATATTTTGATGTTGTGAATGAGGGGATCACAGACAACTTTACTGTTCTGGTAGATTACACCGAAATTCCCACAGGATGGTCAATGATCTGGTGTCATGAATATCAAGGCGGAGGTGCGTGTCATATGCCAACATATCCATGGGATTTTGTGTTCGGAAGCGGAGATACATTAAAATTAGATTTCTCTATTACTGTTACTTCAGCCGACGCGATGACTTTCTCATATACATTCACTGCACTAAGTCTCACGGAATCTGTTGTGCTTGATTTTACTTATACAACAGGCGTTTCTGTTGATGAACCCCATGCAGACGAAAATGTATTTTTAAAAAATTTACCCAATCCTTTCAGTGAATCTACTACTATCTCATTTAATATAAAAAATTCTGCATACAGAGATGCAGAGATCAACATCTATAACCTTCAGGGAAAGCATATCAAAACCTATGAAATTTTCCCTGATATGAACTCGATCACATGGAATGGCAGGGATGAGAAAAGCCAATCCATGCCAAGTGGTGTGTACTATTACACCATTTCTTTGGATAACGAGATCACAAAAACAAAAAAATTATTATTACTCAAATAAGGAGACCTAATGCGTATTAAATTTGTATTATTGATATCAGTGTTTTTGATCACGAGCGGATTATCAGCATTGTATGGAAATCAGGATTTATTAACACCTCAGCTTGAGCAGAAGTTGCAAGAGAGCACACAGGATGAGTTAATTCCTATTAATATCGTAATGAAGCAGCAGTATGATCATCAATATCTGTTGCAGCAAAGTACGTTTCTTCCTCTGGCTGAAAGAAGAAATTTTGTCATTCAGGAAATTAAAACCTTTACTGAGATCCATCAGCAGGATATTCTCTATGACTTGGAAAATTTATCTTACAATGATGTTGTGCAAGATATTCAACCACTCTGGGTTTCGAATGTCATAACCTGCAGGGCAACATCGGAGGTCATTTATGATCTCGTTAAAAGAGGTGATATCGACTTTATTGATCATGATGAGATCCGAAATATGCTGATGTTTGAAAAAGAAAATTCCTATAATCCAACCTCCCGTGAGATCACATGGAATGTGATTAAGGTCAATGCTGATGATGTATGGAATCTTGGTTACACTGGAAGTGGAGTTGTTGTTGCAGTTATTGATACAGGTGTAAATTATAATCATGTTGACCTTGCAGATCATCTCTGGACTGATCCGAATTATCCCAACCATGGCTGGGATTTCCGTAATAATGACAATAATCCTATGGATGATCACGGGCACGGTACACACTGTTCCGGCACAGTTGCCGGAGACGGAACTGCCGGCTCTCAGACAGGTGTTGCTCCTGATGCCCAGATCATGTGCCTGAAAGTGCTTGATAGTAACGGGAGCGGTTCGGAGTCCGGTGTGTGGAACGGGATACAGTTTGCTATCGATAATGGAGCAGATATAATGAGCATGTCCATCGGCTGGCCTCATGCTTGGGGACCGAATAGAGCAATGTGGCGAAATACTCTGAATACAGCATTGGCTGCAGGTGTAGTCGCATCTGTTGCAGCAGGAAATGA
Organism: Candidatus Cloacimonadota bacterium; assembly: GCA_030611765.1. Lineage (GTDB taxonomy): Bacteria > Cloacimonadota > Cloacimonadia > JGIOTU-2 > JGIOTU-2 > Celaenobacter. The sequence continues at coordinate 7,201 of JAUWPE010000087.1, forward strand.
AGGAGATCAGCAGTATTCGTATCCAATTCCAGATAATGTCCGTACTCCCGGAGATTGTCCACCTCCCTGGCTTCATCCCGATCAAACACTGATAGGAGGTACAAGTTCGGTCGTTTGCATTGGCGCCACACACTCAGGTGATGGAATTGCAGGCTTTTCTGCTCGAGGTCCTGTCACATGGGAGAGTATTGCCGGCTTCAATGATTATCCCTATTCCCCGGAAATGGGTTTGATACGTCCCGACGTTATTGCACCCGGAGTGAATATTAAATCCTTAGCTTATAATAACAACTACGGATACGCGAACGGTTGGAGCGGGACATCTATGGCGACACCCTGTGCTGCAGGTATAATGGCTCTCATGCTTTCGAAAAATTCCAGTATGGCTCCTCCCCAGATCGACCAGATACTTGAAGAAACTGCACTTCATCTGACAACTTTAAAGAGCAATACTTATGGTTCGGGAAGAGTGGACGCACTGGAAGCAATAAATCAGGTTCCATTCCCTTGTCCGATCATGTATTTTTATCCTGATAGTCTTGATTTCGGTTCTGTACAGATCGGCTGCGATTCCACACTGCAGTTCTATGTAGAAAATGTAGGCGGAGATACTCTGCGTGGAACTATCATAACACCCGAAGGATATACTGTTGCTCTTAATGAATCCAAAGAACCAGGCAGAAATATTCTCAATTATGAGGTGCCATCAAGTTCTTGCAACACTTTTGATCTTACTTTCACTCCCACAAATGTTCAATCCTATGACGGACAGGTCAGGATCAATCAATTCCCCTTTTATATGTTCTCTCTCGATGTCTATGGTGAAGGATACTCCAATGTAAGTGATGATCCGAATCCTCAGATGAAGACGTTGATAGAGCATTTTCCGAATCCTGTAAAAACTACTCTAACAATTCATTATTTTCTTGATCAACAACATGCCGACCTGCCTGTTGTGATCTATAATATAAAAGGCGAGTTCGTAACGGAAATTCAGGGAAGTAACGGCATTGCACAACTCGATGCAACGAATCTGAATGACGGTGTGTACTTATACAAAATTCAAAATAATGGAACAACATATTTTGATAAATTCGTTATAATAAAGTAAAATTTACCGAAATCGCAAGTTATCAAAGAAAAAATACTGGATTCCCGATCTATTTGGAGTAGCCGACTCTGTCGGCTTAGAATAAAAAAATTACAGCATCGAGAAACTCAATGCACTCCAAAACAAGAAAGAATTATCTTGTCACAAGTCGAAGAGCTTGTGATAAGTAATTCGCTTCGATAATAAAAATCCAATATTGGTTG